>JBIOWS010000244.1:0-3938 GCA_044868745.1 Candidatus Polarisedimenticolia bacterium | reverse complement strand
CGCCAGAAGAGGTGTTCCTCCCGGCGGCGCATGCGCCGGCCGCCGCTCGATGGGGGGGGCGGACGGAGCCTCGGCGGCTCGCTCTTCTGGGCGTCCTGGCGATGCTCCTCGTGGCCCCTGGGTGCCGGGCTGGAGGGGGAGCAGACGGCGCCCCGGAGCCGCCGGGCGGCCGCCGCGGCGAGCTGTTCGTGGACGTGACGGCAGGGTCGGGAATCGAGTTCCGCCACATCAACGGGGCGACGGGGCAGAAGTACATCCTCGAGACGATCGGCTCGGGAGTGTGCGTCTTCGACTACGACGGCGACCGCCAGCAGGACCTCTACTTCGTGCAGTCTGGCCGTCTCCCCGGTTTCACGCCGACGGGGCCCGTCCGACCGGCTCTGTACAGGAACCTGGGCGGCGGGCGGTTCGCCGACGTGACGGAAGCGACTGGACTGGCCGGTCTGGATCGTTACTGCTTCGGGTGCTCCGCGGCCGACGTCGATGGCGACGGCGACAGGGACCTGTACGTGACCTGTTACGGGCCCAACGTCCTGTATCGCAACAACGGGGACGGCACCTTTGGCGACGTCACGGATCGGGCGGGAGTCGGAGATCCAGGCTGGGGCACGAGCGCCGGCTTCGCCGATGACGACGGCGACGGCGACCTCGACCTCTACGTCGCGAACTATCTCGATTTCGACCTGGACAACAACATCTACTGTGGGGAGAACCGTCCCGGCTACCGCAAGGTCTGCCATCCACGCAACTTCAACAGCCAGCCGGATGTCCTGTACCGCAACAACGGGGACGGCACGTTCAAGGATGTCACGCTCGCGGCCGGCATCGTCGATCGCACGGGGAAGGGTCTGGGGGTGGTCTGGGGGGACTACGACCAAGACGGCGATCAGGACGTCTACGCGGCCAACGACGACACGCCGAACTTCCTTTGGCGAAACGGCGGCCACGGCAGCTTCGAGGAGGTGGGGGATTTCGCAGGCGTGGCCCTGTCGGAGGACGGAATTCCGGAGGCCGGCATGGGAACCGACATGGCCGATTACGACAACGACGGCCTCCTCGACCTCTTCGTCACGAACCTGGCGGAGGAGACCAACGAGCTGTATCACAACGACGGAGGAGGCTTCTTCTCGAACCGGACCTTCACCTCGGGGCTGGGACCCCCGTCACTGCTCGATCTCGGCTTCGGGACCTTCTTTTTCGACATGGACAACGACGGCGATCTGGACCTGTTCGTCGCCAACGGTCACGTCATCGACAACATCGAGTTGTACAGCGACACGATCACCCACGCGCAGCGAGCCAAGCTGTACGTCAACCTGGGCGCAGGACGTTTCGATCCCGTCGCCTTCCCCGCCGCATCGCCTCTGGGTCGCGCCTACGTCGGCCGGGGAGCCGTGCCGTTCGACTTTGACGACGACGGGGACGAGGACGTGGTGATGTCCCAGAACGACCGGCCGGCGGTGCTGCTGCGCAACGACTCGCCCCCGCGGCATCACTGGCTCACCTTGACGTTGCAGGGGACGCCGCCGAACGGCGACGCCATCGGGGCGTTCGTCACGCTCTTCGCGGGCGGCACGCGCCAGGTGCGCTATGTGCGCACGGCGTGCTCCTACCTGTCGCAGCCGGACAGGCGGATACACTTCGGCCTCGGGCCGGCCGCCTCCATCGATCGCGTCGTGGTGCGTTGGCCAGACCGCGCCGGGTTCGAGGAGGAGTTCCGGGAGCTGCCGGTGGATCGCTTTGTGGTCCTGGAACGTGACAAGGGCCGGCCGACAGGAGCGAGGCTCAGGGGGACAACGGGATCCGGCCGCTGACCACCTGCGACCGCTCGGCGAGACCGAGGCCGGTGAAGCCCTCGATCCGGTAGTAGTACCGCTTTCCGGGCCGGGGGGAGTCGTCGATGAAAATGTACCCGGTCTCGGCGGCGCCGTCACCGAAGGCCGGAATCGCCACGCTATTCAACCTGGAGAACGGACCGGTCGGCCCCTCGCCCCGGTAGACGTTCCAGCCAACCAGGCCCTTCTCCGAAGCGGTCGTCCACTCCAGCAGGATCGACCCGCGGGAGGCCTGGGCGGTGTAAGAGGCGAGATCGTACGGTGCGTAGGGATCGATGGAGCCGCGCACCCGGAAGCTCGACGCGTCCCCGGGCGCGGTCGACCGGTTGCGCAGGACGATCCAGGTCTCGCGGGCATGTCCCCACGGGATTGCGACCCGGCCGGCCCCGTCCGCGCTCAGAGGAGCGGGGACCAGGGCCGGCAGCGGCCCTTCCCCGTCGTAGAACACCAGCAGGTCCACCTCCGGATGCCCTCCCTCCGCCCCGATTTCGAGATCAAGGCTGCCCTGGTTCCTGTCACCTTGGAGTCGGAAGGCGATGCTCCCGAGCGGCTCGACCGGCTCGATCGGACTGAGCAGGAACGGAGGCCCGGGCTCGATCGCGGTCAGGGGCGATTCAGGAAGCGACCTGCCGATCGAATAGTGCCCGCCGACATCGCGCTTCCCCGTGAACAGGTTCCAGGCGGCGTACTCGCGAAAGGCCTCGGCGAGTGACATCCCGGCGGAGCGCCTGAGGACCGCGTCGGTCGCAGCGAGCGGATCGTTCCCCTGATCCGCCAGCTCTCCCCAAATCTGGCGCAGGACGCCGAAGTCGGCCGTGCGTTCGGCGAGGAACAGGGGCCAGAGCAGCGATCCCTGCATCAGCAGCAGCGAGTCGGAGAGCAAGCCACGATCGTGCGACTGCAGGCGTGCCCGCAGCCCGGCTTCATGGCTCTCGAGGTCGCCGGTTCCCATGACGGTCAGGTAGGTGGCGCTCGCCTCGGACCACCATGGGCTCGTACGCGAGGAGAGGGTCGATAGCGACAGGTGTGCGACCTGGTGGAAGGCCGCCGGCATGACACGCTCGGCTGTCAGGTCGGCGTCCAGGACGATGAACCCGGAGGGGGCGGGTGGGCCACCCGCCGTCTCCCTGCCGGGAACGGCAAAGCCGTCCAGGCCGTGCCCGAGATGGGTGACGAAGACATCGACTCTGACTCCCTCCGGGGCCGGAGGCGGGTAACCCAGGCGCCCTGTCAAGTACCCACGTGAAGCCGGGAGAGCCTCGGAGAGCCGGTCGATCAGATCAGGCTGGCCGTTGCGGTCGCGGTCCGCCGACATCAGGCCCGAGGTCCTTGCGGAGGACGAGTAGTGAAGGGCGAACTGGCCGTCGCGAGTGAGCACGACTCTCGTATCGCCGAGGTCGGGACGCTCGGCCGCGGCGGAGTACGCCTGCCGCAGCGGGGGAGCCAGAGCGCGATCGGGCCCGGCCAGGAGCTGCATGACGGGCGTCGCACAGGGGATCGGGAACCGGTCGGTCCCGGCCACGGCTGCCAAAACGCCACCCGGCCCCTCGGCCAGAGCCTCGGCCCCCAGGCGAACCTCCTCCCCCCTCCCCAGGATCGAGGAGAGCGACAGCTCCGCCGGTTCCGCCGCCGCAGCGGGCGCGGGAAGAGCGAGGAGCAGCGTCAGGACAGCTCGTGCGGACTTTCTCACGGCACCTTATCTCACCATTCGGGGACACGAATATAGGGCATAAAGCATTGTCGGTCAAGGGAATTGGGCCGATGCGGCCCGAGCTTGCCTTATGCTGTCCGTCCGCTGCCTACTCGCCCATGGTCCGCGCTGAACCGTTCAGAAGCCAGCGCGCCAGCGCCCTGCGTTCCTGCTCCGGATAGTCGTAGGCCGGCATATGGATCGCCTCGAAGCTGGAGCTCATCTCGCGCAGGCGAGGGATGCTCTCCCGGGCCCTTTCCGGATCCAGGAGATACGCCGACAGGGTCTTCACGGTCCACTGCTCGCGAAGATCCTGGATCGCGGGGCCGGTCCGTGTTCCTTGACGATCCTGTCCGTGGCACTGCGGGCACCCCCATTCCGAATAGGCTTTCTGACCTCGGGCGAGGGCGGCC
>JBIOWS010000243.1:0-2422 GCA_044868745.1 Candidatus Polarisedimenticolia bacterium | reverse complement strand
GCTCGGCATTGATGAAGTCGCCGGCCGCCGGGATGAAGGTGAGCACCGTCCCCGCAAAGACACCCGGAAGCGAGAGCGGGAGCGTGACGCGGAAGAACGCCCGCACGCGGCTCGCGTAGAGGTCCTGCGCGGCCTCGATCAGGCGCAGGTCCAGCCTTTCGATGCTGGCGTAGATCGGGAGGATCATGAAGGGCAGGAAGTTGTAGGTGAGCCCCGCGATCACCGCCGTGGACGTTGCCAGGATCCGCCCGTCCTGCGGGATCAGGTGCAGGGTCTGGAAGATGTCGACGACTGGCCCTGAGTCGTAGAGGATCGTTTTCCAGGCGATCGTGCGGATCAGGTAGGTGGTGAAGAACGGGGCGATCACCGCGAACAGGAGCAGCAGCCGCCAGCGCCCGGACTGCTGGGCGATCGCGTAGGCGAGCGGGTAGGAGATCAGCAGCGCCAGGATCGTCGCGGCACCCGCGTAGTAGAACGAGCGCACGATCTGCTCGCTGTTCCCCGATAGGGAGTCGGGGAAGTTCGACCACTCCCAGCTGAACGCGAAGCCCCCCGTGAACAGCGAGCCCGACTGGAGCGCCTGCTCCGCCAGGAAGCCCATCGGGATGACGAAGAAGAGGAGCAGCCATACGGCTCCGGGCGCGAGCAGCCAGTAGGGAATCAGCCGGCGGCGGATGGTCATCCGCGAACCCTCATCGGCGCATCACCGCCCGCCGCCGGCACCCTCGATCACCCTGTGGTCAGATCCTGGAACGACTCCGTGATCGCCTGCTGATCCTCGGCGCTTCCCGGCGGGTTCGGGTCCTGCGAGCATCCCTGGAGGGATTTCTCCGATGGGAAGATCAGCGGGTCGTTCGCCAGGTCCGTATCGCCGCGCTTGGCGAGAACCTCCTTCACGCCGTCGACCGGCGTCACGTAGTTGACGTAGTCCGCGATGTCGGCCTGCACCTCGGGCCGGTAGGCGAAGTTCATGAACGCCAGCGCCGCGGCGGTGTTCGGGGCGCCAACCGGGATCACCATCTGATCGAAGAACGTGTCGCAACCCTCGGTCGGGCTGCGCCACTCAACGTCGTTGCGGCCGATCAGCGATCTGTCCCCCGACCAGCCGAGGGCCGCGACGATGTTGCCGCTGGTCAGGTCCTCGGTGTAGTCGTTGCCGGTGTACCGTCGAATCTGCCCCGAGTCGGTCTCCTTCTTGAGGAAGTCGATCGCCTTCTCCCAGTCCTCCTTGGTGAAGTTCTCGGGATCCGCGCCCTGCATCTGCATCACCAGCGGCACCGTGTCGCGCATCTCGGTCAGCACCTCGACCTTGCCCTTGTACTTGGGATCGAAAAGATCCCTCATCGAGTGGATCTCGTTCCCCTCCGAGGAGGTGATGACCCAGATCCCGGTGAGCCCGCCCTGCCAGGGGATCGTGAACTTGCGCCCCGGGTCCGATTCCGACTGCTCGAACTGGGGCGCGATGTTCTTAAACACGGTCGGTAGGTCGGCGTGGTCGAGCTCCTCGAGGTAGCCGAGGTCGTACATCTGCTTCGCCAGCCAGTCGGTGACGACGAAGAGACTGCGGCCGCCGGAGTCGCCGCGTTCGAGCTGCGGCTGCAGCTTGCCGAAGAACTGGAGGTTGTCGTTGATGTCCTCGATGTAGTTGACGTCGACGCCGGTGGCCTTCTCGAATTCGGCAACCGTGCCGTCCTTGCCCGGATCGATGTAGCCCGGCCAGTTGGAGATCGTCACCTCGCCGGACGGCTTGCCGCCCTGGGCGACCTCTACCTCGCCGTTGCCGCCGCCGCCGCCGCAGGCGGCGATCAGCACCGGTGCCGCCAGCGTCAGGGCCGCCGCGACCAGCATCCGCAATCTTTGGCTTGTCCTCACTTTTCCTCTCCTTCTGGCTTTGTCAACTCTGTGCCGGCGCCTCCTGCGCGGCCGCTTGCGACCCGGCCGGGGACTCCCGCACCAGGTGCATGTGGTCCGGATGCCAGCTCAGCTTCACCCGCGCGCCGCCTCCGGGCAGCCGCTGGCGCTCGGCCTCGCTCGCGTTGGGGTGCAAGACTGTGATTCGCACGTCGCCGCCGATCTCGACGACGATCTGGGTCGAGGTGCCCAGGTACACGGAGCTCTCCACCGTGCCCTCTACGCTCGGCAGGCTTCCGTCGCTCGCTTCGTCGATTCGGTTGATGTGCAGCTTCTCGGGGCGGACAACCGCCTGGCAGCGCTCCCCGGGGTGAAACCCGTTCTGCGCCGCGGGCACGGTCGGCCCGTTGTCGAGGTGCACCGCGCCCGCCTCCACGGTGGCGGGCATCAGGTTGGAGACGCCTATGAAGCCCGCCACGAACGTGGTCTCCGGCCGCTCGTAGACCTCCTCGGGATCGGCGACCTGCTCGACCCGGCCGAAGTTCATCACCGCGATCCGGTCGGACATCGT
>JBIOWS010000242.1:0-3448 GCA_044868745.1 Candidatus Polarisedimenticolia bacterium | reverse complement strand
GCTCACCGCCGACGACCTGAAGGGGCTCGCCTTCAGGAGCATCGGTCCCGCCAACATGGGCGGCCGGGTCGCGGCGATTGCCCTCGTCCCGGGGAGCCTGACCAGCTTCTACATCGGGTTCGGGACGGGGGGCGTCTTCAAGACCGAGAACCTCGGAGTCACCTTCACGCCGGTGTTCGACAAGTACCCGGTGATGGCGATCGGTGCGATCGCCGTCGCCGACGCCCCACCCGACTGGCCCGGCTGGGCCGAGGAGAAGGAGAAGGGAAAGGAGCCGGCCCCCGCGGATCAGAAGGAGCGCGGCCGGGGGCGGATCGTCTGGGTGGGGACCGGGGAGGCGAACGGCCGCAACTCATCCTCCTGGGGGGGAGGCGTGTATCGCTCGACCGACGCGGGAAGCACCTTCAGCCACCTGGGGCTGACCGAGACCCACGACATCCCCCGCCTCGCCGTCGATCCGCGCAACCCCGACCTCTGCTACGTGGCGGCGCTCGGTCACCTGTGGGGAGCGAACCCGGAGCGCGGGGTGTTCAAGACGACCGACGGTGGGAAGACCTGGAAGCACGTCCTCAAGGTGGACGACAAGACGGGGGCCGCCGATGTCGTCCTCGATCCGTCTCGGCCCGAGACGGTGTACGCCGCACTCTACGCGCGGCGCCGGACGCCATGGTCGTTCACAGGGAACAGCGAGACCGGCGGGATCTTCCGGTCGGATGACGCCGGCGGGACGTGGAAGAAGCTGACCAAGGGTCTGCCGCCGCGGACCGGTCGGATCGGTTTGACCGTTTATCCCAAGGACCCACGCATCCTCTACGCCGTGGTGGAGAGCGACTTCGGCGGCGCCGGCCGCGAGCCGTTCGACAACCGCTCGCCCAGCGGCGGGTTGTTCCGGACCGAGGACCGCGGCGAGACCTGGACGCGGCTCAGCGACTTGAGCTTCCGGCCGTTCTACTTCTCCCGCGTCGCGGTCGATCCGGAAGACGACAAGCGGGTCTACGTCCCCGGCTGGGATCTGGCGATCTCGGACGATGCCGGCCGGACCTTCCGCCGCTCGGGGAGCGAGAACGTCCATGTTGACTTCCACGCCATCGTCGTCAACCCGGCCGATCCAAGGCAGATCCTGGTCGGCAACGACGGCGGCGTCTACCTCTCCCACGACCGGGGCGCGACCTGGGACTTCCTCGACAACATCGCCGCCGGCCAGTTCTACCGCGTCGCGGTGGACGGGCTCGATCCGTACCGGGTGGGCGGAGGCCTCCAGGACAATGGCTCCTGGATCGGCCCCTCCGAGACCCTGTTCCAGACCGACGACGAGAGCAAGGACGGCATCCTGAACTCCGACTGGCGGATGATCTTCGGCAGCGACGGTTTCACTGTCGCCTTCGATCCGACCGATGCCGACCTGGTCTACGCGACGGGCCAAGGTGGCGCCCTGGCGCGCATCCGTCTGGACGACAACGTGGTCAAGCTGATCCACCCGTCGCCGCGTGAGGGGGAGGAACGGATACGCTTCAACTGGAACGCGCCGTTCCTGATCTCTCCGCACGACCCGACCGTCCTCTACCAGGGCGGCAACAAGGTCTTCAAGCTGACCGGGCGGGGAGATCTCTGGTTCGCCATCAGCGGCGACCTGTCCAAGAACGAGATCGGCAAGACCGCCACCGTCGGATCGGACGCCGAGACCTACGGCACGGTGGTGTCGCTGGCCGAGTCGCCCGTCCAGAAGGGCCTGATCTGGGCCGGCACGGACGATGGCCGGATCCACCTGACGCTGGACGAGGGGAAGAGCTGGAGCGATGTCACCCCGAAGGAGGTCGGCGGCCTCTACGTGTCGCGCATCGCCCCCTCGGGTCACGCCGCCAAGACCGCCTACGTCTCCGTGAACGGCCACCGCAGCGATATCTTCAAGCCGATCGTCCTGATGACCGAGGATGCCGGGCGGAGCTGGAGCACCATCACCGGCGACCTGCCGGCCGGCGAGCCGGTCGAGGTGATCCTGGAGGACATGGCCACCCCCCGCGTGCTGTATGCCGGCACCGAGTTCGGACTGTACCTCACCCTCGATCGGGGCCGCCGCTGGGTGAAGATGAACGGCAAGTCGCTGCCGCCGGCTCCGGTGCACGACATCGTCATGCAAGCGCGGGAGAAGGATTTGGTCGTCGGCACGCACGGCCGCAGCATCTACCTCCTGGACGACGCTTCGATGTTCTCGCAACTGACGCAGGAGGCACGCAACAAGCCGCTGGTCCTGCTCGACCCCCTGCCCGGCGCGCCGCGGCTCTACGCGGGACGCAGCTACGGCGCCGGCCATGCCATCTTCCGTGCCAAGAACCCGCCGATGGGCGCCTACCTCAACTACTGGGTCCGTGACGACGCCGGCGATCCGGTCCACATCAGCATCACCGATGTCCACGGCACGGTGATCCGCGAGCTGGACGGGCCGGGGCGGCGCGGCCTGAACCGCATCGTCTGGGACCTGCAGGCCGACAAGAAGCACGTGATCCCGACGGCGGAGGAGCAGCAGCTCGGGCAGACCCAGTTCGTGCCGGCGGGGGATTACAAGGTCTCGATCTCCATGGGCGAGGAGAAATCGGAGAAGACGGTGAAAGTGCTGCCGGCGCCCAACGCCGGCTGAGGGTCGAAAAACAGGTTGGCAGCTAAACCTTTTATGTCGTACATGGCTCACATGCTGTAGTCGCAGCCGGGGCGAGTGCAGCGAACCCCGACCGTTCCCATACGCTCTCTGGCCCGAGCGCCAGGTGGGAGGAGACGCCCATGAGCCGACCGAGCGCACTCACCCGCGTCTTCGTCCGGCCCTCCCGGGTCCGGTATCCCCCGCTCCCCGTTGCCGCCGCTCTGATTCTGGTCGCCGTCATCGGCCCGGCAGCGGCCGCGCCACCCGGGGAGATCGCCGGTCCCGCCATCGACCCGTCGTCCGTGCTGACCTGGAGCCCCGTCGCGGGGGCGGACGACTATAACGTCTACCGCGGGCTGACGACCTGGCTGGTCGCGAAGGCGGGAGCGCAGTGTCACGGCGACGAGATCGCCGGCACGTCCTTCGCCTCGCCGGCGGACCCGGTGGCGGGACAGGCGTTCTACTACCTCGTCACCGCGGAGTCGAACGCAGGAGGGGAAGGGAGTCCCGGCAACGATTCCCTCGGAACGAGCCGTGTGCTGCGCGGATCCTGTGACGGGATCGTGCGCAACCACCTCCTGGACCGGCTCGGCTACGGCTGGGACGAGTGGACGCGCGACCGGATTGTGGCGCTCGGCCTGCAAGGGTACATCGACGCCCAGCTCGACCCGGCCGGGATCGCCGAGTCAACCAACACCGAGCTGAACACCCGCAGGGCCGAACTCGTCCCTCCCGAGAACCTGCAGGAGCTGCAGGCTCTTGATCTGGTCAATGCCGTTTACGCGCGCCGGCAGCTCGAGCAGCAGGCTGTGC
>JBIOWS010000241.1:0-4514 GCA_044868745.1 Candidatus Polarisedimenticolia bacterium | reverse complement strand
ACGATGCCATCCTGCTGGCGGTCGCCGGCACCCCGCTCCAGCTTGGCGAGCCGCGTGTCCACGTTGCCGCGCAGGTCGGAGATCGCGATGTCCGGCCGGAGCGCCCGGATCTGGCAGGCGCGCCGCGGGCTCCCGGTCCCCAGCACGGCTCCCCGCCTGAGCGTGGCGAGGCTCGGGGCACCGCGCCCGACGAGGATGTCGCGCGGGTCCTCCCGCGGTGGCACGCAGGCGATCCTGAGCCCGTCCGGCTGGACGGTCGGCAAGTCCTTGAGGCTGTGTACCGCCAGGTCGATGTCGCCCGCCAGGAGAGCGTCTTCGATCTCCTTCACGAAGACGCCCTTCCCGCCGATGACTGCGAGCGGTCGATCAGCGAGGCGATCCCCGGAGGTCCGGATCACCTCGATCCGCACGGCCCGACCGGTCGCCTCGATCCGTTCCCTGATCCAGCCGGCCTGCCAGAGGGCGAGGCGGCTGGACCTGCTGCCGATGACGAGGGGCTTCATCGGGAGGGGAGGGGCCCTTCCCGCCCCTCGGCCGGGTCGTCCGCGGGATCGTCCCGAGACTCGGGTGCTCCCCCGGCGCGATCCGCTTCCAGACCGAAGATCTCCCTCACCAGGTGGATCGGCGCGCCTCCGCCATTCTCGACGGCGGCCCTCTTCAAGGCCCGGATCGGCAGGTGCAGGAGCTTGTTGACGAGGGAGGCGGTCAGCTCCTCCAGGACCCTGGACTGCTCCGGCGCCAGCGCGCCGAGGCGACCCCGGAATCGGGCCAGCTCCTTCGAACCGATCGCATGCAGCCGACGTCGCAGCTCGACGATCGTCGGGGCGACGTCCAGGGAGCGGAGCCAGGCAAGATAGGACTCGACCTCGCGATCCACGATCGACTCGGCGACGGACGCTTCCTGCATCCGGCCTCCGAGGTTGGCCCGGACCACCCCCTGCAGGTCGTCGAGATCGTAGAGGTAGACATTGTCGATCCCGTTCACACGTGGATCGACGTCCCGGGGCACGGCGATGTCCACCACGAAGAGGGGGCGTCCCCGACGGGAGCGGCTCACGCGCTGGACTTCCCCGTACCCGATGACGTGGTGGGGAGCCGCCGTCGAGGCGATCACGATGTCGGCGTGCACCATCTCGTCGAAGCGCCGGTCAAAAGGGATCGCCCTGCCGCCGAGCTCGCGCGCCAGGTCGGCGGCTCTCTCGTACGACCGGCCCGCGACGGTGACCGAGCCGACGCCCCCCTCGATCAGGTGCTGCGCCGCGAGGCGCGACATCTTCCCCGCTCCGACGATGAGGACGCTGCTGCGCCCGAGATCGCCGAAGATGTCACGCGCCAGGCCGGCGGCGGTGTGCGCAATCGACACCGGTAAACGCGCGATGCCGGTTTCCGTGCGGACCCTCTTCGCCACGGCGAAGGAACGTTGCATCAGGCTGTTGAGGACCGTCCCCAACGCACCCGCGCGGAGGGCGGCGGCATACGCCTGCTTCACCTGCCCGAGGATCTGGGCTTCGCCCACGACCATCGAGTCGAGGGAGGAAGCGGTTCTGAACACGTGACGCACCGCTTCCTTTTCGCGGTGCAGGTAGCAATGCTGCTCCAGCTCCTCTTCGGTGACCCCGCGCTCGCCGGCCAGGAAACGCCTGAGCGCAGTCCCGGCTCCATCCGGGCTGGCCAGACTGACCAGCATCTCGGTCCTGTTGCAGGTCGACAGGATGAGCCCCTCCCGCACGCCTCCGGCATGCACCAGTCGCTCGATTGCGGCAGGCAGATCGGTCCCGGGAAAGGCGACCCTTTCGCGCACCGCGAGCGGGGCGCTGTTGTGGCTCATCCCGTACACGACAATCGACATGGCTCAACCGACTCCCAGCATCCTGACCAGGATGGCGCAGAAGCCGAGGATGGTCAGAATGGCGGCGTTGCGGCCCCGCCAGCCCCAGCCGAGGCGCGCCACGACCACCACTCCCAGGATCGCCCACGCCAGGACCGCGAGCGTCTCCCCCGACTCCCAGGTCCAGAGGGTACGATGCGCGCTGGCGCTCACGGTGGCCCCCGTGACGATCCCGAGGGTCAGAAGCGGGAAGGCCCACATGAGGGAGACCCGGCCCACGACGTCGCAGTGCTCGAGCGACGGGAGCTTGAGGAAGAAGCGCGCCCGCCGTTTCGCTTTCAGGGCCCGGTCGACCAAGACGTAGACCAGACTGGCCGCGAAAGTGACGAAGAGCGCCGCGACCGCCAGGACGATGACGCCGACGTGAAGGCGCAGGAGCGACGGCCGCAACGGCTCGGCCACCGGGATCACCCCCTCCGGCAGGAAGTTCGACACGAAGAGCACCACCAGGACGAGGGGCAGGATGATCACGTGCAGCACCTCGATCCGGTAGCGCCAATAGGTGACGAGATAGACTAGGACCGCCGCCCAGGCGACCGCCGACAGGATCTCGGGGAGCGTGGCGAGCGGGCAGCGTCCGAGGGCGCCTGCGAGCGCCAGCAGCGCACCGGTATGGGCGAGCACTCCCGCCGCCGCGAGCCAGGGAGTCAAGCGGACGATCCTCGATCCGCCGGCCGGGGTCGGAACAAACGAGCCGAGGAAGCCGAGGCAGTAGAACACCAGGGCGGCCCTCAGCAGGAGCAGGCTCCAGTCCATCGGCACCCCACCGGGCTCGCGATAAAAGGCGCTCCTTCTCGCGAGAAGCCAGCATTCTAGCACGCGGCTCTCGCGCCCATCAATCGGGCCCTTCGGCGGAACTCCTTACGGCGCCGTGACTTGGGCGGAGGCGATGAACTTGATCCGGCGCTCGCCGGGATGCTAGGATGGGCGGCACTTGGGGAACACCTGTTGATCCGTGGCATCATCTTCGACTTCGACGGCACTCTGATCGACTCCTACGAGGCCATCGCCGAGAGCCTCAATTCCGTCAGGTCCTCCTTCTCCCTGCCCGCCCTGCCGATGAACGAGGTCAAGGAAATGGTGGGGCATGGTCTGGAACGCCTGATCGAGAAGGCCGTGGGGCCGCAGCGGGTGGACGAGGGCGTGAGGCTGTTTCGTCAGACGTACGCGGGGCTGTGCGAGCGCAAGACGACGATCCTGCCGCTGGTGAAGGACACGCTCGAGCAGCTCGAGCAGCGCGGCTACCGGATGGCGATCGCCAGCAACAAGCCGTCCTATTTCGCGCGCGACATCCTGAAGGCGCTCGAGATGGAGCACCTGTTCGCCGAGGTCCTGGGGCCCAACGACGTGGACAGGCCGAAGCCCGATCCCGAGATGCTCGAAATCATCATGATGCGGCTGGGCCTGGCCCCCGACGAGGTGGTGTACGTCGGCGATATGCTCCTGGACATCCAGGTCGGCCAGCGCGCGGGGGTCGCGGTCTACGCCATCCCGACCGGGTCCGCCACCCGGCAGGCGCTGCTGGCCGGACGGCCGGACCGCATTCTGCACCGCTTCTCCGACCTCCTGGCCGTTCTCCCCGTCCTCTCCGGCGCGCGCTGATCCCCCCTCAGCGGCTCCAGCGCCACAGGTCGCGATCGAAGCGCCAGGTCCGCAGCCGCCCCGTCCCGCCGTAGAGAACGACCGCGGCGACCGCCAGCCGGCCATCGCTGACGTAGAGCGTGCCGCTGCTCGAGGTGCCGCGCGGCGAGAAGCTGATGATGTCGGACCGTCCGAAGCGCACCGGATCCGCGAACGGCGCAAGGGCGCCCGTCCCCGGCGGGACCTCGGGGATGGCGGCGTCGATCAGGCCGAAATCGACTCCCTCGTAGCGGGAGGGCAGATCGCGGGATCCGCCGACCGACGGGTCACGGCCCGCGGCGATGTCGTCCGCGCGCACACCGTCGCCGTCCCCGTCCACGAAGAAAGCGTACGAGTAACGCCCCGAAGACCAGGTGAGGCGCAGGGCGACGATGTGGCCGGTCGTGATCGCCTCGCTGCGCAGTCGCGCCAACTCGGCGGCGAGCTCGCGCGCCGCGGCGACCACGCGGCCGCGTGATAGGGCGGCGGACAACGAGGGAGCGGCCGCGATCAGGACGAGACCGAGGAGCAGGAGAACGAGAGCGGCCTCCGGGAGGGAGAAGCCGCTCTCGCCTGCGCCAGAAGCTGTCAGTTCTTGCCGATGGTCAGGCGGTCCTTGATCCGCTCGAAGGTCTTCTCGCCGATCCCGCGGACATTGAGTAGATCTTCCGCTCTCTTGAAAGGACCGTTCTTCTGGCGGTACTCGATGATCCTCTCCGCATAGGCCTTGCCGATTCCGGGCAGCGCCATCAGCTGCTCGACGCCCGCCGTGTTGATGTTCACCTTGTCGCCCGCCGCGTTGTCCGCCGCGCCGGTCGCGCTCGCCCCGATCGCCACAATCGCGAGCGCGCACAGTAGCGCCGCTCCCGTAGCCCTCAGGCTCCGCAGTGTCATGGGTCCTCCTGGGAAAGGCGACGTCGTACCGGCGGGAGGAGAATCTTGGGGGAGGGGGGATCTCCGGATCCCCCGCCCGCGTCGTGGAAAGGGGTGGATCGTCGCGATGGAG
>JBIOWS010000240.1:0-2049 GCA_044868745.1 Candidatus Polarisedimenticolia bacterium | reverse complement strand
GAAGGGGTACATGGTCTCCACCGGTGTCGTGTAACCGCCCTGATCGGAGTCGGGAGGGTTCAGGAGCCCGTGCACCTGCGTGTGGTCCAAGCCGGCGAAATGCCCGAATTCGTGGACGAAGACCGCCTTGAAAAGGTCGAGCGCCATCTCGTGGTTGCCGGCGGCCGGATCATCCACTCCATCGATCCACTTGCCGTTGAGGAACGCGAGCCCCTCCACGATGCGGGAACCAGGGGGAACGGGTGCGCCGATGGCGACGGTGGTCGATCCGTCGGAGAAGAACGTCGGTCCGGCGAAGCCGAGCACGCCCGTGCCGACCCCGAACAGCGTGTCGAAGATCGCCCCATCGGCATCGAATACGATCACGCTCTGACCGAGAGGTGCTGTGCCGCCGCCGTACGGGCCGAGGTACGGCCCGAAGTTGGTATCGTCGACATCGACGGAGAGGCTGCCGTCGTGGACGAAGGCGATCGTCGCCGAGGAGACATTCTCCCAGGTGTCGAACAGGTCTCCGGTGAGGCGCACCGCCTCGCTGCGGGAGAGGAGTCCGAGCCCGCTCCTGTCGGTGGTATAGCCGACCGAGGACGACGTGTCCCACCCGACCGGCGTCCCGTCGGTCGAGGAGACCAGCGGGCCGCCGGCCAGCGCGGCGGCACACGACCAGAAGAGACTCAGGACGCACGCGCCGACACGCCGCATCCAGGCCTCCGGCGGCTCAGCGCCGCGCCGGCGGCGGTCCCCCCAGGGACCCGAGGACCGCCTCGCGCACCGTCCGGTAGGGAACCCTTTCACCCACCGCGACTGTTTCACCGTGGCGACCGCCGCGTGTCAGCGGGGCGAGACCGACAAGGTCGCCCGGAACGATCACGTCCTCGCCGCTCACCAGGAGCGCCCCCCGGCTGGCGCCAGCGGGCGAGGTCAGTCGCGCCTGGCTCTCCGGTAGGAGGAAGATGACGTACTCCAGACCGGGCGCGTACACCGGCAGGCCGGCGGCCTGGCCCAGGTCGCGCGCTCCCCCGCTCGGCGTCCCGACCTGCCGGAACGTCACCGTCCGCCCACCGGCTCCCTTGAGAGAATCGCGCACCTCGAAGGTATAGGTGGTCGCCGCGATGCGTGCTCCGGCGTATTCGGCCGTGCCGGCCTCCGCCGACCGACACGATCCGCGGAAGATGCGGGCGGCGCTGCCGGTGAGGCCGGCCAACGTGACAGGAGGGGCGGTCATCGCCACCGGTCCCGCCTGCACAGACGCCACATGCAGGGTCAATAGCAATGCGAGGCGTACCGAACTGGAAGGCATGGACGCAGAACACTTACCGCCGCGTGGAAGGCGTGTCAACAAGAATCTGAGGACCCCACTTGGAGGTTGACAGATGACGATCCAGAGCGTACTCCCTTCTCAATCCCAGGAGCTTGCGCACACCACTTCTCCGTGGAGGTCCGTCATGCCTTCTGCCGTCCGTTGTGTTCCTCTCTGCCTCGCTCTCCTCCTCGCGCCCGGGACACTTCCGGAAGCGATCTCCCCCCTGCACTTCCCGCAGGGAGTCGCCAGCGGCGACGTGACCCCTTTCAGCGCGGTGCTGTGGACGCGGGTCGACCGGGGCGCCTTCCTCACCGTGGAGGTTTCCGAGGACCCTCGGTTTCAGGATCTCGCTCTGCGTCGCAGCGTCTTCGCCTCTTCATCCAGCGATTTCACAGTCAAGATCATCGCTTTCCCCCTCGAGCCGGACCACGTCTACCATTACCGATGGCGCGGCGCCGGCGCCATGAGCGAGACCGGCATCTTCAAGACGGCACCCTCGTGGTTCCAGTCGGCAGACGTGCGCTTTGCTTACACAGGGGACTCCGATGGTCTTTTCTCCGTTTTCGGGAACTCGTTTGCGACACTGGACGCCGTCCGGACCGAGGCGCCCGACTTCTTCGTCTATCTGGGTGACACCATCTACGCGGATTCGTCTCTCCGGGGTCCCCTCCTGGGGCTCGGCCCCGCCGTCTCGCTCGAGGATTTTCGGGATGTCTACAGGCTGAACCGATCTTTTCCGGCGCTGCGGA
>JBIOWS010000239.1:0-4605 GCA_044868745.1 Candidatus Polarisedimenticolia bacterium | reverse complement strand
GCGGAAGGCCGGCAGATACGGGAGGACGGAGCGGATGAACGGGTGAGTCGACAGCGGGGCGATCGCCTCGGGACGCGCCCGGGCCAGGTAGGCATCCCGGGGCACGTAATCGAACAGCACCACACCGTCGCCGCGCACGCCCGCCAGCCATTCGGGCAGGGGCGGGCCGGTGAACTGGATCAGAACGAGATCGTCAGGGGAGGGGAGGGAACGGAGCGGATCCGGGAAGTGGCGGAGCGCCCCGGCGGGGATGCCGAGAGACGGGTCGAAGGAGGCTGCCCGGAGCCTGATTTCGTCACCACTCCCCGGGAGGGAGCTCCCCTGCGTCGTCCCCGGGCGGGAGCCAAGCAACACCCAGGCGACGGTCACGCAGGTGACGAGAGCAAGGCTCCGGCGCACCGGTCCCCTGGATCGCTCAGGCATACGGAACTTATACCGCCGAAACTTCAAAGTTCAAGCACTTGCGCAGGCTCCTGCTATTCCAGCGGTACGCGGACGACGGTGACCACTACGTTCCTGATCTCGCGGAGGTCCTGGGTCAGCGAGTTCGCCGTCTGGTTGTGGAGCAGGTTGTGCCAGGGCCTGGACGGCGCGAAATTGGGGATCACGACCGTCACGATGTCCCCGGCCTTCTCGGCCTCCACGCTGCGGACGTAATCGAGGAGAGGTTGAGACAGGCTGCGGTAGGGTGACGGAACGATGGAGAGAGGCACATGGGGGGCGAGCCGCGCCCAGTCCGCCTGGAGCCGCCGGGCACCCGCCTCGTCGAAGCTGACGTGCACGCCACGGATGTTCTCCGTCAGGGACTGGGCGTACTCGAGGGCCGCGACGACGCCGCGGTGGATGCGCGACACCGGGATGACGATCGTGTGGCTCACCTTCCTCGGCCCGGCGAGCTGCACGGGCAAGGACAGGAACCGGTCGAAGCTCCTGTAGTGACGTCGAATGGAATACGACCAGACCACCAGCGCGGGGACGAGGACGCAGACGATCCAGGCGCCGTGAACGAACTTGGTCCTCAGGACGACCACCAGGACCACGGCGGTCGTGAACGCTCCGACGGAGTTGAGCGCCGCCTTCCTCCGCCATCCCGGCCCGCGCGACTTGACGAAGTGCGCCACCATGCCGGTCTGCGAGAGCGTGAAGGAGAGGAAGACGCCGACGGAGTAGAGCGGGATCAGGATGTGCGTCTTGGCGGAGAAGACCAGCACGAGCGCCGCCGAGCTCGCGGCCAGCAGGAGAATGCCGTTCGAATAGCACAGGCGATCCCCCAGATTCTGGAGCTGCCGCGGCAGGTAGGAATCGCGGGCCATCACCGAAGAGAGCCGCGGAAAGTCGGCGAAGCTCGTGTTGGCGGCAAGAACCAGGATCGCGGCCGTCGCCGCCTGGAGCAGGCCGTAGATGGATCCTTCTCCGAAGATCCCTCTGCCGAGCTGCGACAGCAGCGTCTCGCGGTCGGCCGGGAAGATCCCGTAGATCCAGCTCAAGGTCGAGACTCCCAGCAGCAGGACGGCGAGGATCGCGACCAGCATGGTGAGCACCTTGCTGGCGTTCTTGGGCTCGGGCGGCCTGAACGCCATCACCCCGTTCGAGATCGCCTCGATGCCTGTCAGGGCGACGCAGCCGGACGAGAAGGCGGTCAGGACCAGGCGAGAGCTCAGCGGTTCCGGGGGCTCGGCCGTCTGCGGCAGGGGGAGAGCGGCCGCGTCGAATCGTCCGGTGAGGGCGCGCAGGAGCCCCGTCACGACCAGGAGGCCGATGAGGCCGATGAAGGCGTAGACGGGGGGAGAGAACAGCGCCCCGGATTCGCGCACGCCGCGCAGATTGGCCACGGCGATGATCAGGATGAGGAGGAGGGCCAGGTTCACCCGGTGGTCGTACAGCTCCGGCAGGGCCGAGGTGATGGCGGCCGTCCCCGCCGAGATGCTCACCGCGACGGTCAGGACGTAGTCGAGAAGCAGCGCCGCGCCGGCGACCAGGGAGGGCGCCGTCCCGAGATTCTCCTTGGCCACGGTGTAGGCTCCGCCGCCCCCGGGATAGGCGTGGATCGTCTGCTTGTACGAGGACGAGACGATGACGAGCAGGGTGACGATCGCCAGCGCCAGAAGCGGCACGATCGACAGGAACCGGACCCCCGTCTTGGCCAGCGCCAGAAGGATCTCGTCGTTGGCATAGGCCACCGAGGACAGCGCGTCGGACGCGAAGACCGCCAGGGCCGCCCAGTTCGCGAGGCGCTGGTGGGCGAGGTCACGGCTCAGCAGCGGCCGGCCGATCAGGATCCGCTTCAGCGAGCCCTGCATGCCACCGCTACTTCTTCAGCCACCGGTTGAGCCAATCGATGACCGTCTCGTGCCAGAGGATGCTGTTCTTCGGCTTGAGCACCCAGTGGTTCTCGTCGGGAAAGTAGAGGAACCTGGAAGGGATGCCACGGCGCTGCAGGGCGGTGAAGGCGGCGAACCCCTCGGTCTCGGGGAGGCGGAAATCGCGCGCGCCGTGGATCACCAGCATCGGCGTCTTCCAGTTGTCCACGTGGTTCCCGGGAGACCAAAGGTCGTAGGTGCTCTTCCCATCCCAGGGCGGGCCGCCCATCTCCCACTCCGGGAACCACAGCTCGTCGGTTGCGTAGTAGTCGGTCTTGGAGTCGAACTCCCCGTCGTGGCTGACCAGGCACTTGAAGCGGTCGGTGTGACCGGCGATCCAGTTAATCATGTACCCGCCGTAGGAGGCGCCCAGGGCGCAAACCCGGTCGCCGTCGGCGAAGTCGTAGGCGGCGAGGACGTGGTCGAGTCCCTTCATCAGATCGTCGTACGGCCTGCTGCCCCAGTTTTGCCGTATCGCGTCGGTGAATGCCTGGCCGAAGCCGGTGCTGCCGTGGAAGTTGATCGCCACGGTCACATAACCGGCGCCGGCGTATACCTGAGGATTCCACCGGTAATGGAAGTGGTCCTCCCAGGCCCCCTGCGGGCCTCCGTGCACCAGGAAGGCGACGGGGTACCGGCTCCCGGCGCGCCAGCCGACCGGCTTCAGGATCCAGCCGTGCACCTTCTCCTCGTCGGCTCCCTTGAACCAGAAATCCTCGGGCCGGCTCATCGCGGCGGCCGCCAGACGGTCGGCGTTCACGCGCGTGAGCACCCTGAGATCGGATCCGTCCTGCCGGCAGGAGTAGATCTCGACCGGAGAGGTCAGCGAGTCCTGGCCGAACACCAGTCGCCCTCGCGAGGTGACGACCACACCGGTGTTGTAGTGGTCGCCGACGATGACGCCGACCCGGCCCGAGGCGACTTCCACGGAGAAGATCTTCTTCCGTGCCGTGTCCTCGGCCGTGACGTAGAGTCGGCGGCCATCGCCCGACCAGACAACCGAGTCGGGCGAACGGTCCCAGACTTCGGTCAGGACGCGGCTCTTCCCCGTCGCCCGATCGTAGAGCGCCACACGCTGCCGATCCGCCTCGTACCCCGGCCGCGCCATCGCCAGGTAGGCGATCGTACGGCCGTCCGGCGAGTAGGCCGGCTGCGTGTCGACCGCCTCGTTCGACTCGGTGATGCAGCGGTAGCCGCTTCCATCGGCAGCCGCCAGATAGATGTCGAGATCGGTCGACCAAGCCGGGTTCGGAACCATCTTGGCGGTGAATGCGATCTCCCGGCCGTCCGGTGACCAGGCGAACTCCTCGACACCGCCGAACGGCTTCGTGGGGCTGTCGGCATCCGCCCCTTTCATGACGTCGATCGGCTCGCCCCCCTCCGCCGCGGGCCCGCCGGCACCGCGTCCCGCGGAGCCTGGAGACGCCCAAACGAAGATGTGGCTGCGTTTGTCGTCCTCCCAGGTGTCCCAGTGCCGAATCGGCAGCCGCGTGAACAGACGCGCCTTGACCGGATTCTCCTCTCTCTCCTTGTCACGCCCTGCCGTGCACGCCAGGTCGGGACAGTCGGGGTACACCTCGGCGGTGAACGCCAGGCGCTTCCCGTCGGGGGACCAGCGGACGTTGTCCACGTCCACCGGGAAGTTGCTCCGCTTTTGCGCCTCGCCGCCGGCCAAGTCGATCGTCCAGATCTGGGAGGAGCCGGCACGATCGGAGACGAACGCGATCGTTCGTCCGTCGGGGGACCAGCCGGGGCCGGTGTCGGAGGCCCTGGCGTTCGTCAGTTGCCGCAGCTCGCCGCCTTCGGCCGAAACGAGCCAGAGGTTGGTGAACGACTTGTTCGCCGCGGCGTCGTAAGTCTTGCGCGTGAGCACGACCCACTTGCCGTCGGGGGACGGCTGCGCGTCGCCCAGCCTCTCCATCGCCACCATGTCGTGCACGGAGAACGGGTGCGGCTCGGCGCCCCGGGCCATCGACGAGAACGCCGTCGGGAACCCGACGGAAAGAATCAGTGCCCAAACGCATCTCCTCGAGGCCTCCTCCACGCAGTGGCAATGACTGGAGTGCGCCGGCCTTTCTATCGTTCGCCGGGCCGCGTGTCAAGGCCAGACCCCTCTGCTGTAGAGAGTTCATGATCTGACCGCCTTTTGTAGCACGTGAGTTGGCCGCTCGCGGAGACGAGCCCGGTGGTATCCCCTGGTCTCGGGGAGGTGGCCATGGGGTACGCGGCCGAGGCCGTGGAGCGA
>JBIOWS010000238.1:0-7350 GCA_044868745.1 Candidatus Polarisedimenticolia bacterium | reverse complement strand
CGCGGATGTGGGGATACCTCAGAGAGGAGGAGCACGGACCGCACCGCGCAGGGCCTCCCCGCCTATAATGTGCGCCTCGGAGGCGCCCCGCGGATCGGACTCTGCGGGACCGAAAGGTGATGAGACTCTCGATCGCGGCGCAGGAACACTGGCTCCTGGCGGCCACCCTGGCGCTCCTCGTCGCTGCACCCGCCTGCCGGGGCAAGGATGAAGGAGCGATGCCCGGTTTCGGGACCGAGAGCCGACCGTACCTCCTCGAGAAGGCGGGGGAATTCGCCGTGGCGCGCCTGTACGCCGACGGCTTCGAGGACCTCTCCCAACAAGAGAGAGTGCTGGCCTACTACCTTTCCCGGGCCGCCCTGGCGGGGCGGGACATCTACTACGACCAGGCCGGCAGGGAGGTCCTGGAAGCGCGCGACCTCCTGGAAGAGATCCTGGTCCACTCCAGGGGGCTTTCGCCGGACGTCCGGGAGGCTGTGCACGGCTACCTCAAGCTCTTCTGGATCAACAACGGCAACCACAACGACCGGACGCGCAGGAAGTTCCTCCCCGGCTTCAACTTCGAGCAGCTCAAGGCGGCCGCGGCCGCGGCGGCGCGCGACGGGGCGCGTTTCCGCCTGGCGCTGAACGAATCGCTTCAGACGAAGCTCGACAGGCTGCGGCCGTTTCTGTTCGATCCCGGCGTCGACCCCCTTTTCACCTGCAAGAGCCCCCCGCCGGGAAAGGACCTTTTGAGCTGCAGCAGCGTGAACTTCTACGAGGGAGTGACGCTCCCGGACTTGCGCGGATTCGAGGAGCAACACCCTCTGAACTCCAGACTGGTGAAGCGGGACGGACGGCTGATGGAGGAGGTCTACCGGGCCGGCCGCAACGGTGTTCCCGCCGGCCGCTACGGCATGGAGCTGCAGAAGATCATCGGCTTCCTGCAGAAGGCCCGCGGCCACGCCGCTCCGGCGCAGGCGGAAATCCTCGACCACCTCGTCGACTACTTCGCCACCGGGGACCCGGAGGCGTTCCGGACCTACAACATCACCTGGGTCAGGCAGGACTCCACGGTTGACACCATCAATGGCTTCATCGAGACCTACAAGGATCCCCGCGGCCAGAAGGGCGCTTACGAGGGAGTGGTCACGTTCGTCGATCGACGCATGTCCCACCTGCAGAAGGATCTGGCCGCCCTGGCACAATATTTTGAAGACCGCGCCCCGTGGGACGACCTGTACAAGAGGAGAGGGTTCAACACTCCGATCGCCAACGCGGTCAATGTCCTGATCGCCGTCGGGGACGCCGGTCCGATGCCGCCGATCGGGATCAATCTGCCAAACGAGGAGGCGATCCGCGAGCGCTACGGGAACAAGAGCGTGGCCCTGGTCAATGTCATGGATTCAGCCAACCGGGCTGCGCAGGGCGCGAAGGTCGCCGAATTCTTCCTGCCGGAGGATCGTCCGCTGCAGGAGAAGTACGGATCGGAGATCGATCTCCTCCAGACGGCGATGCATGAGGTGCTGGGGCATGCTTCGGGGAGGGTGAACGAGGCGCTCCGCGGAGACCCCCGGGATCACCTGCGCGAGTACTACGCCGCGCTGGAGGAAGCCAGGGCGGAGTTGATCGCCCTGCACAATTTTTTCGACCCCAAGCTGGTCGAGATCGGCGCGATCGACTCAGAAGTCGTGGCCGAAGCGGCTTTCCGCGAATACGCCACGAACGACCTCTACCTGCTGCGCCGGGTCCGGCAGGGGGAGGTCCTCGAGGACGACCACATGAGGGCGACACACCTCATCGTCACCTACCTGCGCCAGGTGACAAAAGCGGTTGAGCAGGTACGGTGGGACGGTCGGACCTACTTCCGGGTCAAGGACATCCCTGCCATGCGCCGGGGGGTGGCCGATCTGCTGGCGATCGTGCAGAGGATCAAGGGGGAGGGGGACTTCCAGGCCGCCAGGGACCTGCTGGAGCGGTTTGCGATCCGCATCGATCCTTCCCTGCGTGATGAAATAGTTGGCCGGGCCGACCGAGTCGGCATACCATCCTACGTTGCCTACGTGATGCCCGACCTCGTGCCGGTGCGCGACGCCACGGGCGAGGTGGTGGACGCCCGGGTCGCGTACGAGTCGGATTTCACCACCCAGATGCTGAGGTACTCCGGGAAGCTGCCTCTCGAGGAGTAGACCCCCGCCGCGGCGTCAGCGGGCCGTCCCCTCCGGGTTCCAGAAGCGCCACATTGAATGTGGGTGGGTCGAAACCTATATTCGCCTCCGCCACGTTCGAACCACGCGGAGCTGACAATATGGTTATCCCCGCATTCGGCCGACCCGCATGCTAGCGGACGGATCGACCCACCTGTCCGAGCCGAAGTCGAGCTCCGCCTTCGCCCTGGTCCTTGCCGCATTCGCCGCCGCCTGTCTCTCCGGCTGCGCCATCTTCGGCAAGTACGATATGGTGCGCATCCACCAGGACTCGGCCGCCATGCCGCGGAACCCGGTGATTGTCCTCCACGGCTTCATCGGCGCGAAGCTGAAGAACCGCAAGACGGACGAGTCGGTGTGGGGCCGGCTGCGGAACGCCATCAAGCGCGGCAGGCCCGACGACCTCAGCCTGCCGATCGACCGTTTGCCGATCACCGAGAACCGGGACGATCTCGTGCCCTACGCGATCTACGAGAGCGCCGCCGGAGTGAAGTTCTACGGCGCAATCCTGGAGGCCCTGGAGAAGGTCGGAGGGTACAGGCGCGGGGAGATCAAGGACCCCAGACCCGGCGACACCTGCTTCGTCTACTACTACGACTGGCGCCGCGACCTCGCAGAGTCGGCCATCGGTCTGGGGCGCGCCATCGAACAGCTCAAGACCCGGCTGAAGTCCCCCCACCTGCGCTTCGACATCGTGGCGCACAGCATGGGGGGCCTAGTGGCGCAATACTATCTGAAATACGGGACCGAGGACGTGCTCAGCGACGGGCGTGATCATCCGGTGACGTACGCGGGCGCCGCCCACCTCGGTCGAATCGTTCTCATCGGCACCCCCAACCGCGGCACGATGACTTCGTTCCGCGTCCTGAACACCGGCATCTCCCAGACGCTGCAGCCGGAGGTCGTCTTTACCATGCCCTCGGTCTACGAGCTTCTGCCCAGACCGGGAGGCAGCCACTTCGTCGACCTCCAGGGGAACTCCGTCGATGCCGACCTGTACGACGCCGCGACCTGGGTCACGAACGGCTGGTCGATCTTTAACCCGCGACTCGAGAGGACGGTGCGGAAGTTCAGGGTGAGTCACGACGCGCCGGGGGAGCCGCCAGGCCCGGTGACGAGGGGCGATGTCGCCAAGCGCTTCCTGCAGGCTGCCCTCGACCGGGCACGGGCGTTCGGCGCCGCCGTGGACCGGGAAGACGGCAAGCGATCCCCGGTGCCGATCCATCTGTTCGGATCCGACTGCGTCCCCACACCCGACCTGGCGGTGCTGAAACAAACCGGAGACGGACCGGTCACGCTGCTGGCCGACAAGTTCGCCCCCGAGCGCGAGCTGAAGCATCTCGAACACCTCGTGCTCGTCCCGGGGGACGGAACCGTGACGGCGGAATCGCTTCTGGCGCTCGACGCCGGGGGGCTGCAGGCCGACGCCGCCCTTGCCCGGAGCCGGCAGCGCTTCGCCTCCACCTTCTTCTTCTGCGAGACGCACGGACTTCTGCCCGCCAATCGCGGCTTCCAGGACAACCTGTTCTACGTCCTGCTCTACAGCTCTCCGCGCTCGGTCCCCGTCGCGACGTTCACCGCCGGGAATTAGGACGCACCTCCGCCGGCGCGACCGCACGGAACCTCTGTCGACTCAGATTGAAGAGCGCGGGGCGACCCGGGGAGGATCGCCGCTTCAGATGCGAGGCGCCTGGCTGGTCACGACCGCCGTGGCCACCGCAACCCCGGCGCCACGCGCCCCCGACAATCTCAGGATCAGCTTGAACAGGAGGGAGAGCGCCAGCGCGCTCACTCCCAGGCTGAACATGACGCACAGAAAAATGACGACGAACAGCAGGAACATGTCCATAAAACCGCCAACCCTCCAGGAGCACAAGAACGGGGGTGGCGCTCGTCGCCACCCCCGGCAGAGTCCCTCTCGGAATCCGCGCAGAGGCTAATATAGGCCCGCTGATTCGTCAAGCAACCGCGGCGATTCATCATCTCGCCGAACGCCGATCCTTTCAAGATTGCGCTCGGCGGCCTCCGAGCCACCCGCCTGGACCGCGGCGCTGTAAGCCTCTCGAGCCTTGTCCGGCTGGCCGGTCCTCTCATACGCCATGCCGAGATTGTTATGAAAATATCCGATCTCGGAATTGATCTCGACGGCCTTCTCGAGAATGGGAACCGCCTCCCCGAAGTCTCCCGCCCCGATGAGGGCATAACCGAGATTGTTCAGGGCGTAGGCGTTGCCCGGATCTTTCTCCGCTGCCGTACGGAAGGCTTCAATCGCCTCCCGGCGACGGGCCAGATTCAGCAGGGCTCGCCCTCGGACGTTATGGGCGGAGGAATCATCCGGATTCAGTACGATCGCCTGCTCCGCGGCGGCGAGCGCTTCCCCGAAGCGGCTCGCGTCGTTGAGAACCCGGCCGAGATTGATCCGGGCCTTGACCGCAGAAGCGTCGAGCGACGCGGCGCGGGATAAGGCCTCGATCGAGTCTTCCAGGCGCCCCTCTTTCCAGAGAGAAAGACCCAGGAGGTAGAGGGGATGCGGCCAATCGGGATGGAGGTCGACCTCCGCTCTCAGATAACGCGACGCCGAAGCGTAGTCCCGGTCGCGGAAGAAAACCTCCCCCCGACCGTAGAAGGTCTCACCCTTGCCGAGGACCGGGACCCCCGGCATCGGCTCGACGGCGACATCCACCGGGGCGGGGGCGAGGCCCATCGTCTGGGCGGCCGGCACCTCCCGCGGATGTCCGCGTCCCGCCTCCGGCCCACCCGAGGCGGTGGTCCTCTCGGGCAGGCCGACCAAGACCACCCCCGTCGCCGCGACGACGAGGGCCACTCCGCAACAGCTCAGAACCAGCGATCCCTTCCTGCTCATGCTCATCGGTTGTTCCTCCTTCGCTTCGCACTCATAGCGAGACAGGTGCCAGCGGCGGGAGGAGCCGGCGTGAAGCGGTGCAACGGATTCGATGGAAAGCGCTTGTGCTTCAGGCCGGGCGACCAAAACGGGGGCGGCCCGGCGGCGGTGAGCGGATCGGCGTGGTTGCCGCGACACGGAGTGGGGGATCGCGCACGACCCCCGTGTCCGGGCCGCCACGGGGCGTCCGCGGTCCGGCCAGCGCTTCAGTCGGGCGCCTTCACTCCGAGCGTTTTCAGCTTCCGGTAGAGGTGGCTGCGCTCGAGGCCCAGCTCGCGAGCCGTGCGGGTCATCTGCCAGCGGTTCTTCTCGAGCACCCGGACCAGGATGGCGCGCTCCGCCTCCCTGAGGCTCTCCCTCAGCGTCACGGGCGAGCGGGCGGGCACCTCCGTCGGTGCCGGCGCCCTGCCGCCGGCGATCGGCGGCGGTTGCGGAAGGACCGAGCGGAGATCGTCCTCGGCGACCTCCTCGCCCGAGACGGTCAGGGCCAGGCGCTCGACCAGATTGCGGAGCTCGCGGACGTTGCCGGGGTAATCGTAGGACGCCAGGGCCCGGAGAGCATCGGGCGAGAAGCTCCGGGCCCGGGCGCCTTCCTCACGAACGATCTCCCGCAGGAAATGCCCCGCCAGCGTCGCGATCTCCTCCCGGCGCTCACGCAGCGGCGGCACGGCGATCGGCAGGACCGCCAGGCGGTAGTAGAGGTCCTGCCTGAATGCTCCCGACGCCATCGCGGCTCGCAGGTCCCGGTTGGTGGCCGCCACGATCCGTGCGTCCACCTGGATCGGACCGTCTCCGCCCAGCCGTTCGATGCTCATGGTGTCCAGTACTCTCAGCAGCTTGGCCTGCAGGACGGGCGGGATCTCGCCTATCTCGTCCAGGAACAGCGTTCCCCCCGCCGCCCTCTCGAAGCGGCCGATCTGCCGCCGCAGCGCTCCGGTGAAGGCGCCGCGCTCGTGCCCGAACAGCTCGCTCTCGAACAGCTCCGCGGGCAGGGCGGCGCAGTTGACCGCCACGAACGGTCCGCCGCGGCGCAGCGAGGCCTCATGGATGGCGCGCGCCACCAGCTCCTTGCCGGTGCCGTTCTCCCCGGTGACGAGCACGGGGTTGTCCGCCGCCGCCGCCCGCTCGATCTCGCGCCGTAGCGTCGTCATCGCCGGACCCACTCCGATCAGGACGTGACGCGACGCCAGGGCACCGCGCAGCTCCCGGTTTTCCTCTTTCAGTCTCACCAGACGCAGGGCATTCCTGGCCGCGAGAAGGAGTCGTTCGGGGTCGGGAGGCTTCTCCAGGAAGTCGTGGGCCCCCTGCTTGACCGCCTGGACCGCCTTCTCGATGCTGCCGTGCCCCGTGAGAACGATGACCGGCGCCTCCTGCCCGGCGGCCCTGAACGCTTTGAGGACCTCGAAGCCGTCGCGGCGCGGCATATTCAGATCAAGGATGATCAGGTCCACCTCGTCCCGTGTCGCGACCTGCAGCGCCTCGTCGCCGTCTGCGGCCAGGAGCACGCGATGTCCCTCGAGGTCGAACAGCCGCCTGACGGCCATCCGGATGTTGTTCTCGTCGTCCGCGATCAGGATCGTTGCCACGCCATGCCTCCGGCGGACGAGGTCTCGGGGAGCGGGCTCCCCGGCGGGGCGAGGGGAAGGCCGATGCGGATCTCGGCACCGCCCGCCTCCAGGTTCCCGGCCTCGATCGTGCCGCCATGGTCGATCACGATTCTGCGGGCAATCGCAAGGCCGAGGCCGGTCCCTCCAGGGCGGGTGGAAAAGTAGGGCTCGAACAGCCGGCGCCGGGCGTCCTCCGTCAGCCCCGGTCCGGTGTCGCGGACCAGGAGGAGCGCCGCGCCGGGCCCGGATCGCGTCGTGACGGTGACCGTGCCGCCGACCGCGCCCAGCGCCTGCAGGGCGTTGACGACCAGGTTGTTGATCACCTCGCTCATCCGGTCGGGGTCGACGTGCACGGGAGGCAGATCGCGATCGAGATCGGCGACGACCTTCGCAGCAATGCTGTTCTCCGCGAACAGCGGCAGCATTCGACGGACGAGCAGGTTGAGATCGGTCGGACGCGGATTCGGGACCGGCAGCCGGCCGAAGCGGGAGAAGTCCTCGAGGATGCCGCGCATCCTCCGGATCTCCTCCTGGATGGTGCGCACCGCTTCCTCGAAGGCGTCGTCGAACTCCTGAGGTCTCCTCTGCTTCGTCCTCACCAGTCCCTCCAGGGTCAGGGCGATAGGCGAGAGCGGGTTCTTGATCTCGTGGGCCA
>JBIOWS010000237.1:0-5825 GCA_044868745.1 Candidatus Polarisedimenticolia bacterium | reverse complement strand
GAGCACCCACGCTCCGATGTCGACGATCAGACCGCTCTCCTCGGCCAGCCGCAGGAAGTGCCGCGGGTAGAGCAGGGGACCCTCCGGCGGCTGCCAGCGGATCAGCGCCTCCAGAGCGATGATTTTTCCGCTGACCGCGTCCACCGTCGGCTGGAAATGCAGGACGAGTTCTTCGCGCTGCAGACCCAGGCGCAGTCCCTGGATGAGCGACAGCCGCTCCGAGGTCCTCGGATTGGCCACGGGGGAGTGCGCCTGGAAGTTGTCGCGGCCTTCCTTCTTCGCCCTGTACATGGCCGCGTCGGCGTTCTTCAAGAGTGTCTCGGCGTCCTCCCCGTCGGTCGGGAACAGGCAGGCTCCGATGCTGGTGGTGAGGCGCACCTCGCGCTCACCCAGGGTGAAGGGGGCGCGGAAACCGGCCAGGATCTTCTCTGCCACGGTGGTCACGTCCTCGACGCGCGTGATTTCGGGCAGGAGAATCGTGAACTCGTCCCCGCCGACCCTCGCCACCGTATCGCTGGCACGCACGCACGCGTTCAGCCGCGCTGCCACATGCTGCAGGACCAGGTCCCCCACGGCGTGGCCCAGGGCGTCGTTGACCTTCTTGAAATGATCGAGATCGAGGAAGAGAACCGCCAGGGTCTGCTTGTTGCGCCGCGCGTGCTCCAGCGCCTGGCTCAGCCGGTCGTGCAACAGGGTGCGGTTCGGCAGCTCGGTCAGGATGTCGTGGTGGGCCAGGTAATGGAGATACCTCCCCGAGCGCGTCCTCTCGATGGCGTGATCGACCGAGCGGACCAGCCACTCCCCGTCGAACCGTCCCTTCACCAGGTAATCCTGTGCCCCCTGCCGGAGCGCCCTGGCGGCCAGCGCTTCATCCTCCGACCCGGTGAGCACGACGACCGGCATCCCCGAGGCCTGGGTCTGTAGAGTCTCGAGCGTGTCAAGCCCCTGGCTGTCCGGCAGAGACAGGTCCACCAGGACGGCGTCGAAGCGCTCCCTTACAAGCCGCCGCAGCCCATCGCTGAGAGTACCGACGTGGACGACAGCGGGCTGCCCCTTGCCGGCATCGGCGAGCATCTCCCGCACCAGCCGGGCGTCTCCCGGGTTGTCTTCGATCAGGAGGAGTCTCATCACCTCCGGGCCGCGCGCCGCCCTCACCGTCGGAGCCTCGAGCCGCTCGGCCTTCACCAGATCGGAGGGCCCGATCTCGGGCAGCTCGGCAAACGACACCGTCGGCAGGCTGACCTTGCTGAACCAGAATTCTTTAATCGACTTGATGACCTGTGCGTAGCCGTCCCAGTGGCCGGGCTTGGTGATGAAGCAGTTCGCGTGCAGGTCGTAGCTCCTGTTCTTGTCCGCTTCGGCCTGGGAGGTGGTCAGGACGACCACGGGGATTCGCTTCAGGGCCGGGTCCTGCTTGAGCTCGGCCAGGACCTCGCGGCCGTCCTTCTTCGGCAGGTTGAGATCGAGGAGGATCAAGTCGGGCCGGGGAGCGTTCAAGTCCTTGCCCTCCCGGCGCAGGAAGGCCATCGCCTGCACGCCGTCGGCGGCCCAGTGCAGGCGATTGTCGAAATCGCACTCCTTCAGGGCCTCCGCTGCCAGTCGAGCGTCGGCGGGGTTGTCCTCAACCAGCAGAATGTCGACGGAACGGCCGATCTCATCGCGCTGCATCGTGTTTCCTTTCCCCGTCCCGCGCACGATGCCCAAACCATGAGCGCTGCCAGGTCCCCCGATGAGTCGTTGCCGGGGCGTCGTTTTGCCGACGGGCCAAACTCCGTTTTACCGTGCGAAAAGGAGTCACACAACTGTCGCTCCCACCGTGCCTATCTCCTTCAATATAGGCAAGACGCACCCGGATGCCAGCGGCCGGCCCGATCGGCGCTGGACTGGATTCACGGGACGGTCGGTGGCTGGGTGGCGCTGCTGGATGCCTGACGTCGGAAGGGCCTGCGCCGATCTACTTCGTGGGGGCAGCGGCCTCCGGGATCGGGAGAGACTCGTCCAGGTTGTAGATGTAGCGCGCGTACTTCCACGACCCGTCGGTCTGTCTCCGAAGGATGCAGAGGTACTTGAGGTTCATCCGAACCGACTCGCGCCCGCGCTCGGCCTCCATCGTCACTCTCTCGGTCCCGCGCTCGAACGCCCAGTCGCCGGCGACCTGCGTCTCGTCGGACGCCACGGCGATCTGAGAGGGGACCTGGTCGAAAAACTCCTGGTAATGATCCCGGACCGCTTCTTTCCCGGTGAACGTCGGCTCGTCCATCGGCATGAAGACCGCGTCGTCCGTCCATAGCTCGATCAGGCGGTCCGCGTCTCCATCGTTGTGAGCCGTCACGTAGGCTTCGCGGAGACGGCTGATCGCCGCCAGGTCGGATTCACTGGGGGCTCCGGCGTTCTGTCGCGAGGGTGGAGAGCAGGCGGCGGCGCAAGCGAGCAGGAGGAGCGCGAACGTGGCGCGGAAGCGCATGCGGTCGATCCGCGGTTCCTCAGCGCGCGCCGAGGTGAGGCCCATGGGGAGAACGGCGGAGAGGGTGGGATTCGAACCCACGGTGAGGTTTCCCCCACACACGCTTTCCAAGCGTGCTCCTTCAGCCACTCGGACACCTCTCCACGGGAAGCGCGTGCATCGCGGCCGTCAGGAAACCGGGCGGATGATAGACCGCGGGTCGAGCACGAGTCAATCGATGCGAGCATGCACATTTTTCCCACAGCGGGACCCACATCCTAAGTGCCTCAACGCTCAGGATGTTGTAGAAATACTGTGGAGGACCACAAAATCTTGTGTAGAAGTATTGACAAGGGATTCACCCCGTGTGGTAACTTGCAGAGCGATGCCGGACGTGCCGAGGGGGCCGTCCCGCGGCCGCGAAGGGTGCGCAATCCGGCGCAAGGCTCACGCGCGCGACCCCAGTCACGAGATGCGGGCCGTCTCAACCCGAAGCCTCAGGGTGCCGGGGGAGAGGGGCTTTGGCCTTGCCCGAGACGATGGCCCGTGGAACTCTGGTCTCGTAGCCGGCGGTCCGGCCGGCTCTCATCGAGGGGAGGCGATGAAGCGATGAAGAAGGAATCCGAGCTGAAGGAGGAAAGGCCAGGCTCGCCGGCGCGCGACAGCCGGAGGGCGCAGCCCTCCGGGTTCACGCCTCCTCTGACGCTGAGGAAATCAGCCGAAGGCCTCACGATCGAGCGCTTCTTCACCCGCCCCGGCGTCGATCCCTTCGATGAAATTGAGTGGGAGATCAGAACCGCCGCCATCACCAACGAAAAAGGGGACCTGGTTTTCGAGCAGAAGGAGGTCGAGGTCCCTAAGTTCTGGTCGCAGACCGCCGCCAACGTCGTCGCCTCCAAGTATTTCCGCGGCACGCTCGGGAGGCCCGGACGCGAGCGCAGCGTCAAGCAGCTCATCGGCCGGGTGGTGCGGACGATCGGGGGTTGGGGACGAGCTCAGGGTTACTTCGGCAGCGAGGCCGACGCCCAGACGTTTGAAGCCGAGCTGAAGCACCTTCTCGTCTACCAGAAGATGTCGTTCAACTCCCCGGTCTGGTTCAACGTCGGCATCGAGCCGCGGCCGCAGTGCTCCGCCTGCTTCATCAACTCCGTCGAGGACACGATGGAGTCGATCCTGAGCCTGGCGAAAACCGAGGGGATGCTGTTCAAGTACGGCTCCGGCACCGGTACCAACCTGTCGCCGATCCGCTCCTCGAAGGAGCTGCTGGCGGGCGGCGGCACCGCCTCCGGGCCGGTCTCCTTCATGAAGGGGTACGACGCCTTCGCGGGGGTGATCAAGAGCGGCGGAAAGACTCGCCGCGCCGCCAAGATGGTCATCCTGAACGCCGACCACCCCGACATCGTGGAATTCATCCGCTGCAAGCAAGAGGAGGAGAAGAAGGCCTGGGCGCTGATCGACGCGGGGTACAACTCGGCGCTCGACGGCTCCGCGTACTCCTCGATCTTCTTCCAGAACTCCAACAACTCGGTGCGCGTCACCGACGAGTTCATGCGGGCAGTCCTGGAAGATCGTGAGTGGGCGACCCGGGAGGTAACGACCGGCAAGCCGGTCGAGACCTTCAAGGCGCGCGACCTCCTGAAGATGATCGCGGAGGCGACCTGGCACTGCGGCGACCCCGGGATGCAGTTCGACACGACGGTGAACGACTGGCACCCCTGCCCGAACACCGCCCGGATCAACGCCAGCAACCCGTGCGTGACGGGTGACACGTTGGTCGCAACGGTCGAGGGCCTCATTCCGATTCGCGACCTGGTGGGACGCGGCATGGTGGAGATCGTCGGCAAGGAAGGCGAGCCGGTGCCCGTGACAGAGGTGTTCCGCACCGGCGTCAAGCCCGTCTTCCTCCTGCGGACTCGATCCGGTTTCACCCTGAAGGTGACGAAGGACCATCCGATCTGGACGTCTGATCGCGGCGACGTGAAGGCGGGCGACCTGAAGCCTGGGGACGAGCTGGCCCTCGTCCCGGGCCGCTTCGGGCGGGACAGGCTCCCGAGGGCCATGGGTGAATTCATTGGCTTGGCCCTGGGGGACGGCTGCAAAACCGGCGAGCAAGGCCAGATCGCCGTCACCATGGGTCAGCACGAAGAGATGATTCTTCAGGAGTACGTCGATTACATCAACTCCGTGAAGGACGGCTGGAAGATTTCGGGAGTCACCCGCACGCCCACGAGCGTGCGCGTGATGACCTCGGCGCAGGAGGTGGTCGCCGTCGTCGACCGTTACGCCGTGCTCGACCAGGGATCCGCCGGTAAGCGCCTCACCGACGCGGCCCTCCGGCTGGACCGCGAGACCACGGTCGCCGTCCTGCGCGGACTGTTCACGACCGACGGAACCGTGGGGTACACGGAGGACCACAACGCTTACGTGTCGCTGGACTCCACGAGCCTGACGCTCCTGCGGCAGGTGCAGCAGATCCTTCTGCAGTTCGGGATCAAGGCGAAGATTTACGAGAACCGCCGTGGCGGTCACACGACCGCCGATCTCCCGGATGGAAAGGGCGGGACCAGGACGTACGAAGTGGCGGAGATGCACTCACTCCGGATCAGCCGCAATTCGCGGCTGCTGTTCGAGCGCTGGGTCGGCTTTCATCCAAAGTCCGAAAAGTGCGCGAAGCTGCGCGACCTGAACCTGAACGTCGGGGCGTACAATGACCCGCTCACCGACGTGTTCGAGTCGCTGACGGCGCTGGGCGAGGAGGAGGTCTTCGACCTGACGGAGCCGAGGACGCACCACTTCGTCGCGGGCGGCCTTCTCGTCCACAATTGCTCCGAGTACATGTTCCTGGACGACTCGGCCTGCAACCTGGCGTCTCTCAATCTCATGAAGCTGCGCACCGAGGAGGACGAGCTGGACGTGCCCGCCTGCAGGAAGGCGATCGACACGACGATCCTGGCCCAGGAGATCATCGTGGACAACGCCTCCTACCCGACCGAGAGGATCGCCCGGAACTCGCACGAGTTCAGGCCGCTCGGACTGGGGTACGCCAATCTGGGGGCCCTCCTGATGAGCCGCGGGCTGGCATACGACTCGGATGCCGGCCGCGACTATGCAGGAGCGATCACGGCGGTTCTGACCGGCCAGGCGTACGTCATGTCGGCGCGCATTGCCGCCACGATGGGTCCGTTCGACGGCTTCGAGAGGAACCGCGAGCCGTTCCTCGGGGTCGTCAAGAAGCATGGGTCGCACGTGTCGAAGATCGATCCGGCGCACGTGCCGCTCGACCTCTACACCGCCGCCCGCGACTGCTGGGAGGAGGCGTACGCGCTCGGCGCGCAGCACGGCATCCGCAACGCCCAAGCGACGGTCATCGCCCCGACCGGCA
>JBIOWS010000236.1:0-2117 GCA_044868745.1 Candidatus Polarisedimenticolia bacterium | reverse complement strand
GGCCGCGCAGTCGTCGCCGACGTGGTCGTTATTCAGATCCGCTTGTCCCGGGTTGGGTCTGCGAGGGCAATTGTCCAATGCAGCGGTGATCGGGTCGGGAGCGGGCAGCGCGGAGGGATCGTAATCGAATCTACCGTCTCCGTCCGTGTCGATCGGGTTGCCCATGGCATCGAGCGTCTGACACTCGTCCCCGATCCCGTTTCCATCGGGATCGCCCTGGACGCCCGACAGGGGATCGGCGGGGTTGTAGACATTCGGGCAGTTGTCCACGCCGTTGAGGACGCGGTCGCTGTCGACGTCGTCGGGATTCAGATCGGCCACCGCCATGTGCAGAGGGCCGGCGGTCGGGGAGTTGAAGGCAGCGCTCCCGACCGCGAAGGGGGAAGAAGTGTGGGGGACGAAAGTGCCGTCGCCCTGATTGAGCAGCAGCGTCAGCGTCCCGGCCTCGAAGTTGGCCACCAGGAGGTCGTCGGCGCCGTCGCGATCGAAGTCGGCAGCGACGATGTGGAGGGGCCGGTCGATCGGTCCGGGGCGCAGCGCCAGAATGGGGGAGGCGACCGTACCCGGCCGCGCTCCGGTGAGGAGCCAGGCGGCGCCGACACAGGTCAGGGCGACAGCCGAGGCCGTCGCCCGCAGGGCTCGCTTCATCGCCTGTTCGGGTCTCTGCTCGCCACCTGGATCAGCCTCGCTCGGAACCGCTCAACGCTCAATCTCTCCAGTGAGTTGCGCCTCATCGTACCGGCGCGATCCGCGGAAGTCAAGGAAAGGTGCTCCGCCGCGCGCGGTGTATAATCCACGCCCGTCCTCGGCCGGGAGGATGTGGGTGGGAGCCTGGAGCGGTCTTGCGACTCACGGGGGGCGAGGCGAGGGGGCGCCGGCTCAAGGGGCCCCGGGGGCTCCGAATCCGGCCGACGGCCGACCGGGTGCGAGAGGCGCTGTTCGACGTGCTCGGGTCGCGCGTGCTCGAGAGCGTCTTCCTGGACGCCTACGCCGGAACCGGGGCGGTCGGCGTCGAGGCGCTCAGCCGCGGTGCGCGCCGTGTGGTCTTCCTGGAGGGCGATCGGCGCGCCATCCACCTCATCAGGGAGAACGTCGACGTCGGTGGGTGGTCCAGCGCGGTCGAGGTGATTCGAGGAGACGTGCCACGCTCGCTGGCGCGACTGTCCCGCCGCGCTGAGCGTTTCGACATCGCCTTTGCCGATCCTCCCTACGGTCATCCTTCGCTGCCGTCCGTCCTGGGCCCGGTTGCGAGGCTCCTCGCCCCGGGCGGCGTCGCGGTCGTCGAGCACCGATCCTCTCTGCGGCTCGAGTCACCCGAGGCGTCTCTCCGGGTGGAGCGATCCTATCGATACGGAGATACGTGCTTGACGGTGCTCCGTCCGCCGGGAGACGCGGTCGAAGGATGACCCGGTTTCTGCACATCCTCAGCCTGTCCCTGGTCCTGGCTCTGTGCGCCTCCTTCTGTCTGACGCAGCTCGCCGAGACCGACCTGCACTGGCACCTCCTCGCCGGGGAGAAAATCCTGGACGAGGGGAGGGTTCCGCGAACCGACACCCTCAGCTACACCTCTTACGGACGCCCTTGGATCGACATGCACTGGCTGTTTCAATTGATGGTGGCGGTGGTTCATCGCCGGGCGGGATGGCTGGGACTGGACGTGTTGAAGATCGGCTTGATCACCGCCGCCTTCGGTGTGGCGATCCTGGCCGCGATCCGGAGGGGAGCGTCGCCGGCCGTGGTCGCGGCTCTGGCCCTGGCGGCGGTCCTCGCATCGCAGGAGCGCTTCACGCTGCGACCGGAGGCGGCCTCATTTCTCTTGCTGGGTGTGCTCCTGTACTGTGTCGATCGCCGGAGGGAACATCCACGCGCGTTGCTCTGGATCGTGCCTCTGATCGTCCTGTGGGCGAACCTGCACTCGCTCTATGCCGTGGGGCTCGCCTGCGTCGGGATCGTCGCGATCGGGGACCTCCTCGAAGCGCGCTGGAAGCTCCGCGGCCCAGGCGCGGGGGAGGGGCTGCCCCGTCCGGGATGGACTTTCGCCGTGGCGTCCTCCGCGGTGATCGGCACGCTCCTCACCCCGTACGGGTTCGCCGGATGGACGCTCCCACGTCGCCTTC
>JBIOWS010000235.1:0-5298 GCA_044868745.1 Candidatus Polarisedimenticolia bacterium | reverse complement strand
CATGAACCTGGGTGGAAAGCTCGAGCTCGCGCGCAAGGCGGCCGAGGACTTCGTGGACAGCGTCGACCGGGACGACCGCCTGATGGTTCTGCACTTCAACGACACCCTCTTCGGCCTGAGCGAGCCGAAGTCGGATCGCAAGCGCCTCAAGGAGGCGATCGGCTCGATCGAGGCCCGGGGCGGCACCGCCCTCTACGATGCTGTCTACCGCACGGCCGACAGCCTGGCGGAGACGCAAGGGCGCCGGGCGATCGTGCTCCTCTCCGACGGCAGGGATCAGGCGCTGACCGATAACGAGCCCGGCAGCCTGCATCTGTTCGAGGAGGCGCTCGAGAAGGCGCACCGCTCCGAGGTCGCGATCTACACGATCGGTCTGGGGCGGCACCTGGACGCCGAGATGGATCTGCGGCGTGAGCGCAGCCTGAAGGAGATCCTGGATGCCCTCTCCCATCAAACGGGCGGGCGCTCCTATTACCCGGAGCGAGCGGGCCAGCTCTCCGGGGTCTACCGCAGCATCGCCGTCGATCTGAGGAGCCAGTACGCTCTGGCGTACGCCCCCACCAACGGGGCGCGCGACGGGCGCTGGCGAGCGATCACCCTGCGCGTCAAGGCCCCGGATCTGGAGGTCCAGGCGCGCACCGGATACTACGGTCCGGCGGCCGCCGCTCCCTGAGCCGCGGCGTCGCCTCCCGGCGCGGGATGGCGACGGATGAGGACCAAATTCCGCGCGTAGACCACCAGGCCCGCCAGTTGCCCCAAGGTGAAGACCGGGTCGTGAAGATAGCGCAGGGCATAGAACAGCAGGGCCGTCCCGCCCATCAGGCTCAGGTACCAGAACATGACCGGGACCGTGCTCTGCTTTCGCCTCTCCGAGGCGAGCCACTGCACCACGAAGCGCAGACTGAAGCAGATCTGCCCCAGGAGTCCGAACGCCACCCACGCGTTGACGTGCAGCAGCCGATCAAGATTCATCCTTCACCTCATAACGCAGCCGGCGCCGCTTCATCCAGCGCACGGCGAGCAGATCCAAGAACGAGGGCACCAGGCGATTGCCGATCCCGTACTTCGATCGCCCGTGACGGCGCGGACGGTGCCCGACCGGAATCTCGCGCACCTTGAATCCGTCCATCCTGAGAAGGGTAGGCAGGAAGCGGTGCATTCCATCAAACAGGACGAGATGGCTCAGTGCCTCTCTGCGGAAGATCTTCAGAGAGCAACCGGTGTCGGTGATCGTTTCATCGCTCAGTCGGTTGCGGACGTAGTTCGCGACTCGGGAGGAAACCCGGCGCACGAAGCTGTCCCGCCGGTGCCGGCGCACCCCGATGACGGCGTCCCACCCCTGCAGCCCCTCGAGCAGCTGCGGGATGTCCGCCGGATCGTTCTGCAGGTCGGCGTCGAGAGTGATCACCACCCCGCCGCGCGCGCTCCGAAAGCCCGCGTCCATCGCCGCCGACTGGCCGGAGTTTCTGGCGAGGCTCAGAACCCTCACGCGCGAGTCGGCGGCGCGTAGATCCCGCAGGACGCGGTCGCTTCCGTCGGTGCTGCCGTCGTTCACGAAGAGGACCTCGTAGGTCAGTCCGAGGCCGCCCAGAACGGCGGTCACCTCGCTCATCAGCGGTCCGAGATTGTCCTGCTCGTTGTAGACGGGGATGACGACCGAGATGTCGCGCGAGGGGCCAATCGAGCCGCTCACGTCAGTTGAAGATCCAGAGTCGGCGAAGCCGGCTCATGAGCCGGTGCCTGTCCCTCTCCGCGGGCGTCAGCAGCTCCGGCGCCAGCCGGGACTTCCACTTGAGGATGGCTGCGTCATCGATGCGGCGCATGAAAGGGAACAGGAGCCGGGCTCCCCAGCCCGCCGGATCGAAGCAGAAGGAAGCGTTGAAGTCGATGACGCTGGGACGGCCGTCCGGCGCAACCAGGATGTTGTCCCGCTTGCGCAGGTCGATGTGCGCCACACCGCGCGCGTGGACCTGGGCCATCAGGCGCCCGAGCTTCTCGAAGAGCGGCGCCGTCTCCCCGCGTCTGGAGCGACACCAGCGCGTGATGCGATCCCCTTCCACGCACTCCATCAGCACACCGCACCGGCCGGCCTCGCCGTAGCACCTCGGGATGCCGGCGATCCCGTCCAGGCGCCGGAGCGCCCGCACCTCGCGGAGGACCTGGCGCCTGCCGAGCAGACGCACGGGCCAGGACTTATCGCTGAAATCCTTCAGGATCGCTCGATCCCCGGCGAAGGCGACCTCTTTGATGTCAGGCTTGTACCAGGCTCCCTGACGGACGACACGCACAGTCAGCGCGGGGTCGGCGGCGGCTTCGAGGGTCCGGTTCATCGAGGCTCCTGTGCTATCCTGCGCGGGACGAGTTGCATCTTACCATAGCGCCTCCAGAGCACCCGGACATGACGGACACCCTGACACGCCAGGCTCTCGCCGGGAGACCCCACCGACTCCTTCACCGGGGGCGCAACCTCACCAAAGGGGTCATCCAGCTCGTCGACGTGGACGGACGCGAGGTCGTTCTCAAGGATCTCTCCGGCCGCCCTTGGCTGGTGCGCCTGGTCCTCGGCCCGTGGCAGCTCGACCGCGAGACGAAGGCCTACCGGCTCCTGGAGGACGTGCCCGGCACCCCCCGCTTCCTGGGCCGGGTCGATCGGCAGGCGATCGCTCTCGAATATGTCCCGGGACCCGACCTCGGTTCCGTCAAGCCCGGGGAGATCCCCGAGCCCTTCTTCGATCGCCTCGACCAGCTCCTCGAAGCGATCCATGACCGCGGGGTCGCCCATGGCGACCTGCACCGCCACGACGTCCTGGTCGGTCCCAGCGGGTTGCCCTACCTGGTCGATTTCTCCACCTCGCTCGCCGCCGGTCCATCCGCCGATCCGCTACTACGTTTTCTGTTCGACCAGATGTGCCGCGCCGACCGCCGCTCGGTCGCCAAGTTGCGGCGCCGGTTCCTCCGCGGGTCGCGGCAGGCGCTGCCGCCGCGCCCGGGCCTGTACCGCATCGGGGTGCGTCTGAAGCGAGCCTGGAATGCGGTTCGACGGCGGCTGGCGGGTGCGTAGGGGGAACTCAGGCGCGCGCGGGAGCGCCGCGGTAGACCTCGACGATCCGATCGGCCAGGACGTTCCAATCGAAGGCGGCCAGGGCGTGGGCGCGCCCCGCCTGTCCGATCCCGCGGGCCCTCGAAGGGTCCTCGAGGAGATCGATGATCGCGCCGGCGAGCCGGGCCACCCGCTCCTGCGGCAGGAGGGCTGGCGGTTCGAAGCGATAGTCGTTCGAGTCGAACAGGTCCACCAGGACGCCCCGGCGGCCGTCGCTCCCAAGCAACTCCTCCAGCCCCTTGATGCGGCTCGCAACCACCGGACGGCCCATCGCCATCGCCTCAAGGCAGGCGTGGCTCGTCGACTCCGCCGAGGACGGGAACGCGACAACACTGGCCAGGGCCAGGTAGCCGGGGACGTCCCGGTTCTGAAGTGCCCCCACGAAATCGAACCTCGTCTCCACGCCGCTGTCGCGGGCCAATTGCTTGAGCCGGACCTCCAGCGGCCCCCAGCCCGCGACCACGAACCGGGCGTCTGGACAGGCTTTCAAAACTTGCGGCGCCGCCTGGACGAGGTACTGGATCCCCTTGCTGGGAATCAGCCGGCAGATTGCGAGGATCACCCGCGATCCGGCGTATCTCTCGGCCAGGGCCTGTGGCGCCGGGAGCGCGGCATCGAATTCATCCCCGTCCACGCCGTTCGGGATCACGTGGATCCGGGATGGGTCGGCATACGCCGAGGCGAGCCGGGCGAACTCGGTGCTCGTGGCGATGACGGCGTCGGCCATCGAGAGCGACCGGCGCCGGTAGCGCCGGTGGCTCCAGCGCTTGAGCGGAGAGTCGACGGGGTTGTCCCGGAGGCCCAGGCCGTGCAACGAAACCACGAACCTGCGGCCGGTCTTCCGTGCCACGGGCGCCCCGAGGGCCGCCAGCCGGTAGCAATAGCGCGCGTGCACGACGTCCGCTTCCCGGAACAACCGCTCCAGAAGTGAGCGGAGATGGCGCCGCGCCGCGGCGTCGAAGCGATGCGGCGCGCGGATGACCTCCATCCCGCCCTCCTCCGGCCCCGTGAAGGGGTGCTTCTCCGTGGTGACGATCCGGACCTGGTGCCCTTTCCTGCGCAGGTACTTCGCCAGTCGGAAGGCACCGATCTCCTGCCCGCCCAGCCTCGGGAGGTAGGAGTCAGCTGTGATCACCACCTTCATTCCACCGCCCCCGAACCGGCCGGGATGAGTACCCTCATGTCGGTCTTGAGCGAGCCGTCTTTCTCATACACCCTCTTCCTCAAATCAATCGAAGCTCCGCGGTAGCGGCTGAAGCTCGACTCGTCCAGAGACGCCAGGTGCTTTCGGTTGAGCTTCCCCTTGTACGGGACGGTGACCACGACGCCGCGGAGCGCCGCCGGCACGACGCGGGAAAGGATCGCGCCCGGATCGCGGAAGTGCTCCAGGGTCTGAATCAGGAGAAGATAGTCGTACTCTGCCGGGATCGGGTCCCTGGTGAGGTCACCGCAGTGCGTCGGGATCACCGCCTTCTCGGCCGCCGCCCGGCTGATTTCGAACCCCTCGACCTGCCAGAGAGGACAGATCTCCGCCAGCCTCTTCCCGCCGTATCCGAGACCGCTCCCGAGATCGAGGATTCTGAGCCGCTCGTTCGGGAGGACCTCGGCGGCGAACTCATAGAAGCCGAGCCTTACGTCGGAGGCCCAGTTCCGGCCGGCCTCCGGGTCGCCGTACTGCCGCTCCCAGAAGCGCCGCGGGTTGGCGGAGCGTCGCTTCGCCAGCCAGCCGGTCAGTTTCCGGAGCGCTCCCATCCCTTCCTCCGGTCCAGAACGCGATCGAAGAGGTTCATCATCCCATCGGCCATCGCCTGGGGAGAGAAGCGCCCCTCCAACCGTCTGCGGCCCGCCTCCCCGAGGCGGAGGGCCAGTTCCCTGTCGGCCAGCACCTGCGCAAGACGTTCGACGAACGCCTGCTCATCGTCTGGTTCACAGAGAAACCCGCTCTCCCCATCGGCCACGGCCTCGGGAATCCCCCCGACGCGAAAGGCGACGACTGGCAGGCGGTGGGCCATCGCCTCGAGCACCGTCTTCGGCAGCCCTTCGCTCCGCGACGTGTGTGCATAAACGTCCATGGCCCTGTAGAAAGGCCCCATCTCCCGCTGCCGGCCGGCGAAATGGATCCGATCGTCCAATCCGTGGCTCGCGGCCTGCGATTCGAGCCGCTCTCGGTAGGCTTGATCAATCTCGCCGACGAGGAG
>JBIOWS010000234.1:0-5166 GCA_044868745.1 Candidatus Polarisedimenticolia bacterium | reverse complement strand
CCTGCGCCAGCTCCTGCTGCTGGCGGAAGCGATTGAGAAGGAAGAAGAGCTGGCACTGAAAGGCGGCGCCGGGGCGGTCCTGGTAGAAATCGTTCAGGAACGGGTTCTCGACCTTTTCGAGAACCTTGCGCGCCTCGAAGCGATCCGCGAGCAGGTCGACGAGGCAGGATTTGCCGACGCCGATGGGACCTTCCACAGCGATGAATTTGAAATCCATCCGCCTCTGACCGATCCGAGCGGCGCATTATAGACCACCCTCTCGATCAAGCAACGATCCTCTCCACGCGGGAGAGATCCTGACATTGGTTCAGCAGCTGCGCTGCTGTCATCTTGAGGACCGGATGCCAGGCTCCGGGGGCGATTTCCGTCAGCGGGACCAGGACGAACCTCCTCAGGTGCATTCTTGGGTGCGGCAGACGGAGGCCGCCTCCCGACCTCACCTCGTCGCCGCACAGCAGCAGATCGAGATCGATCACCCTTGGCCCCTTGTCCCTGGTCCTGATCCGACCCATGGTCCGCTCAATCCCCAAACATATGCCCAGCAATTCATGCGGGGAGAGTCCGGTTTCGCAACCGACCACCTGATTCAGAAACTCATCCTGATCAATCACTTCCACTGGATCGGTACGATAGATGGAGGAACGGAGGGAAGTTCGCACACCGGCCTCGGCGAGGGCGGTGATCGCTCCATTTAGGTTGGCCTCCCGCTGGCCCAGATTCGAGCCCAGACCCATAAATGCCACCGTAACAGCCATTTGCGTGGTCTCCTTGGCTCTCTAGCCCGCGCCCGTCCGCACGGTCTGCCCCTTCTCGCGCTCACCACGGACGTTGACAGTGCAAGATAGCATTTGCTAGCATCGCGCTTTTGCAAATCATTTCTTCGAGTTAGGGGAGCTCTTTCGGCCCGCGGCCGAGCCGCGGGCAGGCGTGAGGGCCATGCGAAAAGCAGCGATCAGGAAGTCGATCAAGACATCGGCTCCGGGCACCGGTTCGTCCAACACCTGGATGATTCACGAGAAAGCGCTCAAGGAGTTCGAGCGGGGAGTGGCCCATCTGCAACGGCAGAACTACGCCGAAGCGCAGGAGCGCTTCCAGGCTGTCGCCCAGGATTACGCGCAGGAGAAGGAGCTGGTGGACCGTGCACAGGTCTACATCCGGATCTGCAAGGACAGGGGGGATCGCAAGGCGCCCCAGCCGAAGACAACCGACGAAATGTTCTATTTCGGCGTCATCAAGGCGAACGAAGCAGACTACGACGAGGCGGTCAGGCTTTTCGAGCGCGCACTGGAGGCGGCACCCAAGGACGAGAAGATCCATTATGTGATGGCCTCCACACTCGCCCTTAAGGGCGACCGGCGCGAGGCGCTGGACCATTTGAAGCAGGCGATCGAGCTGAACGCCACGAACCGCATCTACGCCATCAACGACCCCGATTTCGAGCCCCTCCGGGACGACGAAACCTTCCAGGAACTGATCCATCCAGAGGAGATGTAGGCGAGGCCGGAAGGCTGGCAACGTCCGTGAAGACCAGCAGACGTAAAGGCGGAACTAAAAAGGGCCACCGGCCGGGCGGCAAAGGAAGGGCCCGCCGCGCCTCGGCTCATCGAACCGCGCGCCGCCGGGCCGTCACGCGCGGGTCCACTCGCCATCGACCCACGCTCCGCCGCACGGCTCCGGCTCCAAACAGTCCCCGGCCTGCTTCTTCCGGCCATCAGCAGGGGCCGACCCCGCCGGCCCAGCTGGTCGTCACCGGGTCCTTCTCCGCCGGCGGGCAGCAGGGGACCTCTCAGGGCGGGGTCCTGGGGAACGGTCCCCTGGCACGACCCGCGAGCCCGTCGACGGGACCCGGCAGGTCGCTTCTCACCGGGCGGCGCCCGGAGGTGTCCGACCCCGGGCACCCCTACCCCCTCCGACCGATGGGAAGCGTCCCACCACCCGGCCCGTCCGGAAGCCCGCGCCTCGCGCTGGCGGCCAGGAAGCGGGAGGTCTGCGCGATGATCCTCGCGGCAGGCCAGGGGAAGAGGATGCTGTCCCGGGCCACCAAACTGATCCACGACGTCGCCGGACGGCCGATGGTGCGGCACGTGGTCGAGGCCGCGAAGGCTGCCGGGGTCTCTCGGACGGTCGTGGTGATCGGCAACCAGGCCGACGAGGTGCGCCGCGCCGTCGGTGACGACGACAAGCGGATTGGATTCGCCTACCAGAAAGATCAGCTCGGGACCGGCCACGCCGTGCTGTCGGCGGAGCGGCAGCTCGCGGGACACCAGGGAGACGTTCTGATACTCAACGGCGACCTGCCAGCCCTGCGCGGCGAGACGCTCAAGCAGTTCGTCGACTTCCACCGCTCCTCCGGCGCGCCTCTGAGCCTCCTGACCACGGTCGTGTCCGACCCGAAGGGGTATGGACGGGTCATTCGAAATTACAGCGGCGATGCGTCGCGCATCGTCGAGGAAGCCGACGCCAGCCCGGACGAGCGCGCCACGCAGGAGATCAACTGCGGCATCTATTGCGTCGATGTCGCGAGCCTGTGGCGGCCGCTCAAGAAGGCCACGGCCGACAACGTCAAGGGCGAGATCTACCTGACCGATTTGGTCGAGATCCTGCGGCGCGACGGGCAGAAGGTGTCCGCCTTCCGCCACCCGAGCGCGAGCGAAGTGCTGGGAGTGAACGACCGCCGCGAGCTGGCGGCGGCCGCGCGGGCCCTTCACCGCCGCAAAGCCGAGTCCCTCATGGCCGCGGGGGTTAGCATTCTGGATCCCGGGACGACCTACATCGACGTGGACGTGGAGGTCGGGCAGGACACCGTGATCGAGCCCGGAGTCCTCCTGATCGGCGCGACCGAGATCGGCCGCGAGGTGCGCATCGGCGTCGGCTGCCGGATCTCCGATTCGCTGGTCGGCGAGGGCACCGTGATCCTACCCTACTGCGTGATCAATTCCTCCCGCATCGGGAGCGCCTGCCGGATCGGCCCCTTCGCCCACCTGCGCCCGGAGACGCGCCTGGAGCCGGAGGTGCGCGTGGGGAATTTCGTCGAGACCAAGAAGACGAGGATGGCACGTGGAAGCAAAGCGAACCACCTGACCTACCTGGGGGATGCCGAGGTGGGCCGGAAGGCCAACATCGGCGCGGGCACCATCACCTGCAACTACGACGGCGTCTCCAAGCACCGCACGGTGATCGAGGACGAGGTCTTCATCGGCAGCGACACCCAGCTCGTGGCGCCGGTCCGGATCCGGCGCGGGGCCTTCATCGGAGCCGGATCGACGATCACCAAGGACGTGCCGCCGCACGCCCTGGCGATCTCGCGCGGGCGGCAGGTCGTCAAGGAAAACTGGGTGAAGCGGTTCGGCCCGGCGGCGCGAAAGAAAGGCTCTCCCGACCGTCCCGAGTGATCCCGGCGGTGGTGCGAATCGCGCCGCGCTCCGTCACCTCTTGGCGCGGCCCTCGCGCCTGTCCTATATTGGGACTGCCATGTGCGGCATCGTAGGCTACATCGGTCACAAGAAAGTGAGCAGCGTCCTCCTCGACGGTCTGCGGCGGCTGGAGTATCGCGGTTACGACTCCGCAGGCATCGCCGTCATCAACGGCTCGACCATTCACGTCGTCAGGAGCGCCGGGAAGCTCCGCGACCTCGAGGAGAACCTGCGCCTGGCCAACCTCGATGGCAACTTCGGCCTGGGCCACACGCGCTGGGCCACGCACGGCCGGCCGACGGAGGAGAACGCTCACCCGCACCGCGATTGCACCGGCACGGTGGTCGTCGTCCACAACGGCATCATCGAGAACTACAAAGAGCTCAAGCGGGACCTGGCCGCCTCCGGACACCAGTTCAAGACCGAGACCGATACCGAGGTGATCGCCCACCTCATCGAGGAGGCCCGTAAGTCGGGCGGGATGCCGCTGGAGGCGGCGGTGCGGAAGGCGGTCCCGCGCCTGCAAGGGAGCTACGCTTTCGCGGCGGTGTCCTCGAGCGACTCCAAGAAGATCGTCGCAGCGCGCAACGGTCCGCCCCTCGTCGTCGGCCTCGGGAAGGACGAGTACTTCGTGGCGTCCGACATCCCGGCCATACTGCATCACACCCGCGACGTCTTCTTCCTCGACGACCTGGAGCTCACGGTCGTCACGGAGAACGGCGTCGTCATCACCGATCACGAGGGACACGCGATCTCCAAAAAGGTGCAACGCATCACCTGGGACCCGATCATGGCCGAGAAGGCCGGGTTCAAGCATTTCATGCTGAAGGAGAACTACGAGCAGCCGCGGGCCATCCGCGACACGCTTCTGGGGCGCATCTCCCAGGAGACCGGGGGGATCTTCCTGGACGGAATGGAGATCAGCGAGCAGGAGTTCCGCGCCTGCAGGAAGCTGCACATCGTGGCCTGCGGCACCTCCTGGCATGCCGCGCTGGTCGGGAAATTCTTGATCGAGAGACTGGCTCGGCTGCCGGTCGAGGTCGACATCGCCTCCGAGTTCCGATACCGCAATCCCATCCTGGAGCCCGATCACCTGGTGATGGTCATCAGCCAGTCGGGCGAGACCGCGGACACGCTCGCAGCTCAACGGGAGGCCCTGCGGCAGGGAATCAAGACCCTGGCCATCTGCAACGTAGTCGGCTCGATGATCACCCGCGAAGCGCAGGGCGTGATCTACACGCATGCGGGCCCCGAGATCGGCGTCGCCTCAACGAAGGCGTTCACCGCCCAGATTGCCGCTCTCGACCTGTTCGGGCTCTACCTGGGGCAGTTGCGCGGAACCCTGACGCCGGCCGACGCGAAGGAGCACGTCAAGCACCTGCTCCACATTCCGACCCAGATCGAGCAGGTCCTGACAAAGGACGCCCTGGTCGAGGAGATCGCCAAGGACTATTTCCGCGCGGCCGATTTCCTGTTCCTGGGCCGCGGGATCAACTATCCGATCGCCCTGGAGGGGGCGCTGAAGCTCAAGGAGATCTCCTACATTCACGCCGAGGGATACCCTGCGGGCGAGATGAAGCACGGCCCGATCGCCCTCATCGACCGCAGCATGCCGGTGGTCGCCCTAGTCTTCGGCGACACCCTGCAGGAAAAGATGATGGCCAACATCGAGGAGGCAAAGGCCCGCGACGGCTCGATCATCCTGATCACGCAGGAGGGGAACGATGAGGCGGCGCGCCGGATGGAACACGCG
>JBIOWS010000233.1:0-3377 GCA_044868745.1 Candidatus Polarisedimenticolia bacterium | reverse complement strand
CTGGGAGACGATGTCGAACGAGAAGTCCTTCGCCACGATGTGTCATCTTAGGGTGCGCAGGCGGCGCGCGCCGCGCCGCCGATCGAGGAGGGCGAAGGGTGCCGGGGCGCTGGACCTACGACCTGCTGTATCGGATCGGCGCCGCCAGATGGGGGAGGGGCTGGGACCGGGGGGTCGGGCCGGAGCTCGTGGACCTGGTCGAGTCTGGGCGACTCACCCCCTCAACGTTGGCGCCGGGACGAGCGATCGACCTGGGCTGCGGGAGCGGCGCGAACGTCCTGTTCCTCGCCAGGCACGGCTTCGACGCGGTCGGGGTTGATTTCTCCCCGGTCGCCGTCGAGCAGGCCGAACGCGCGGCGAGCCAAAACGGTCTGGCCGATCGCGCGAAGTTCGTGGTGGGGGACGTAACCGCTCAGCGCATCCCCGGCGCTGACGGGCCCTTCGATCTGGTGGTTGCCTACAACACCCTTCAAGACCTCAGGAAGCCTGATCGGCCTGCGATGGCCGCGACGATCCGGCGACTCACCAGGCCTGGGTCGGCGGTGGTCCTCTGGTGCTACTACGGAGCCCCGCGAGATCTGCCCCTGGTCAGCTACCGAGGACCCTCGCGCCTCGCGCCGTTCGTGGTCATCCCAGGGGAGGAGAAGGAGCTGTTCGGGAGCGACTTCGACATCGAGCGACTCGACAGCCCGGCTCCAGAGACCGGCAAGGCCTGCTTCCTCCTGACATGCCGTCCTTAGGGGATGCCCGGCCCTCCCGAGTTGAAGACACCACTCGGCCCGAACAACGTCTCCACGATCTTGAGGACCCCCGGCGCGATGAGCACGACGAACAGGGCCGGCATGATGCACAGGAGCATCGGGAACAGCAGCTTGACCGGGACCTTGATGGCCTTCTCCTCGGCCCGCTGTCGCCGTTCCGTCCGTAGCTCTCGCGATTGTGCACGGAGGACGCTTGCCACGCTCACGCCGAAGACGTCGGCCTGGATCATCGCGAGCACGAATCCCTTGAGCTCGTCCACATTCGTCCGCTCCGACAGGTGCCGGAAGGCATCGACCCGTGACACGCCGAGCTGCATCTCGTGCAGCATCCATCCGATCTCCTGGGCCAGGGGCCCCGTCGTGTGCCGACGGACGTGCAGCAGGGCCGCGTCGAAGCCGAGTCCTGCCTCGACGCTGATGGTGAGCAGGTCCATCGTGTCGGGGAGGGCCCGGCGGATGGCTTCCTGGCGGCGCCCGACGGCCTGTCCCAAGGCGGCTCCAGGGATCATGAAGAGCGTGAAGGCCAAGAGAGGGACCCAGAAGATCCCGAGGATATTCGGCCCTCCCACCACCCCGACGAAATAGCCTAGAGCCGCGCCTGCTATCAGACCCAGGCCCTTGAAAGCCAGGACGCGCTCCGGTGTCCAGCTCGGAGGGCTGCCGGCCAGGACCAACTTCATCGCGATCCGGTCTCGGGCCCCAGCCGGCGCAAGGTGGCCGGCCATCGTCGCCAGCGCGGAGACCAGCGGGTCCATGACGCGCTCCGCGAAAGGCCGTTGGAGCGTCTGTTGCCTGATGTCGACGCCGGCGTGCCTGAGCTCCGTCTCCAGGACCTCGATCGGCCTGCGGGACTGCGCCGAGACCCGAAAGGTGAGGGCCGCCGCCACGACTGCACCGAACGTTGCGAAGACACCGAAGGCGAGGTACAGGCTAGACATCGAGCTTCACGATCTTCCTCATCCACAAGTAACCGACGCCCATCAGGAGCCCTGATCCGATCAACAGGATCAGGCCGATGGTCTTGTCGAACAATGTCTGGATATAGCTGGGAACGACCAGGAAGATGTAGGTGGCGAGCAGGATCGGCAGCACCGTGAGGATGGCCATTGAGAGCCGACCCTCGCCGGAAAGGACGCGGACCTGGCGGCGAAGCTTCTCACGTTCGCGGATCGTTTCCGCTACGGTTTCAAGGAGCTCGGCCAGATTTCCGCCGACCTGGCGCTGGATGTTGATGGCCATGATCGCCCATTCGAAGTCCTCGCTTCCGATGCGTCCCGCCATCGCGCCCAAGGCGTCCTGGACGGGACGACCGAGTCGGATCTCGGTAACGGCTCGGTTGAACTCGTGCGCCGACGGCTCCCCGACCTCCTTGGTCACCATGTCGAGCGCCTGCAAGAAGCTATGCCCGGCCCGGAGCGAGCTGGCGATGACCATGAGGACGTCGGGAAGCTGGGCTTGGAGCTGGCGCGTGCGCTTCTGAGCCGTTGCGGCGAGCAGCACCCAGGGGAGGAGGGCGCCAAGCGCCCCCAGAAGGAGAGCCCCCAGAAGAGCGCGGGACAGGATCCCGCCGATCACTCCGCCGACCAAGATCCCGCTCACGCCGGCGAGGCACATCCCCGTTAGGAACTCACCCGGCCGCATCGCGATCCCTGCTTGTTCCAGTCGCGCGTCCAGCGCGGCCGCGAGCCCCGTGTATTGGGCCACGCGCCCTGCTGCGCCGACGACGGTCTGAGGGATCCACGCGGTGAGTGGGTTCCCCTCGGGCTTCGCCTTCATCCTGGATCGGGGCGGAGGAGGCACGGGGATCTGGTGCGCCAGCTCGCGCTCCCGGCGGGCGCTGACCTGGAGGCCCATGAGGAGCGAGATGAGGCTGAAGGCGGCCAGGAAGGTGAGCCCCACCGTCGTCGCGACACCCACCGGGCTGGCGAAGAAGCGCGCCAGGGCCGTCGGCGGGCCTTGCGCTTGCACGATGGGGAGGGGAGGAGGTGCCAGGAATCCAGTGCTCGCCTCGCCGGCGGGGAGCTGGATCGTGACGGTTGCTTGGGTGCCGAAGGGCGCCTTCGACCGATAGGTGATCAGGTACTGCTGCGAAAGCTGGCGGGCCAACGACCGATAGGCCGCCCCAAGATCGTTCGGCGAAGCCGATGCGTACGACCCGGAGGTCAGCTGAGCGAGCTGTTGGAGGGTGTCGGTGTCGACGTTTGCACCTTCCAGACCCACCGAGAAAACCGTCACGTCCGCGTCGCGCGAGGCCGCCACAGCCGTCTCGAGATCGACGGCGCCGGCGGTGTTGCGACCGTCGGTCAGCAGGATGAGGTTCCGTTGCGCAGTCCCAGTAAACATCGTGGTGGCTGCCCCGACCGCATCGTAGAGCGCGGTCCCTTGCCCTGTGGCGGGGATGATGGCGAGCGATTCAAGCACCGCCGCGTGGTCCGACGTGATCGCGTCGACGACCTGGGGCTGGCCGGCGAACGTGAGAAGTCCCACCCGGACGCCCGCTGGGATCTGCGTCATGAACTCGCGGGCAGCTGCGAACGCGGTCTGGAGAGGCGTACCCCTCATGCTGTTCGATGTGTCGATGGCCAAGACGACTTCCACGTCCTGGTTCGCGGCCAG
>JBIOWS010000232.1:0-10080 GCA_044868745.1 Candidatus Polarisedimenticolia bacterium | reverse complement strand
CGCCTGAGCCGTCAGGAGGCCGCGCGTCTCCTTGGAGCGATTGTCGTGCGGCGCATGCTGGGAGACAGGGGGCGCCGGAAGGTCCTGGGCCAGGCCGTCAGACGTCCCCAGGCCGGAGCGCCAAAGCGCCGGTCGGTCGGGAGGGTTCGGCCGTAGGACCGGGCGTCACCGGTCCGATCCTCCGAAGATTCCCCTCCTCCGGAAGTAGAGGTACATCCCTGCTCCGACCCCGATCATCAGGCACCAGGCGAACAAGTAGCCGTACTTCCACTGGTACTCCGGCATCGGAAAGTTCATGCCGTACAACCCGACGATGAAGGTGAGCGGGATGAACAGAGTCGCGATGACGGTCAGCGCCCGCATGATCTCGTTGGTCTTGTTGGACACCATCGACAGATGGGCCTCGAGCGCTCCCGCCAGCAGCTCGCGGTAGGAGGCGGCAAGGTCGGTGATGCGAACGAGGTGGTCGTAGACGTCGCGCAGGTTGATGGCGAGCCGATCGTCGATCATCTTGAACTCGCGCCGGGTGAGCCGCGTCAGAATGTCCTTCTGGTGACCCGAGAAACGGTGCAGACGCATCAGGGCCTTGCGCAGATCGAAGACGTCCTGCATGACGATGGGGGTTGAACTGCTGAAGCATTCGCGCTCGATCTCATCGATCTTCTTCTGAAAGTGTTCCATGACTGGCAGGTACTGATCCACCTGGAAGTCGAGGATGTTGTAGAGGAGCCACCCTGGACCCTCGACGAGCAGACGCGGATTCTTGCGGATGCTGTCCAGCGCGTGATCGACGCTCCTCGATTTCTCCTTGTGGTGCGAGACGAGGAAGTTCGGACCGATGAACAGGGAGAGCTGGCGGGTGCGGAACTCGCGCACCGAGCTCTCGGGGTGGACGCCGTGCGTGAGGACGAAGAGGTAGGTGCCGTAGTCGTCGATCTTCGGGTGGTGGCGGCGCGTCTCGCAATCCTCGATGGCCAGCGGGTGGAAGGAGAATACCGTCGACAGGATCCCCGACTCCTCTTTCGTCGGGGCGCAGAGATCGACCCAGACGACCGCGTCCTTGCGCTGCAGGATGGCGGTGACCTGCTCGGCTGCCACGCCTTCCTTCAGGCCATCCGCGACGTCGTAGGAAACGATCGAGATCATGTCGCACCTCGACTCCGTCGGATGATAGCACGCAGCGCACCACTCCTGGCCGCCGCGCTGCTCGCCTGCGGCCGCGCGGAGGCCCCTTCCGCCGACCTTCTGCTCGTGGGAGGGAGAGTCTACACGGTCGACGCCGAGCGCCCCTGGGCCGAGGCGGTCGCGGTGCGCGGCGACCGGATCGTGAAGGTGGGGACCGAGGCGGAGGTCCGCACCCTGCAGGGGCCTGCGACACGGGTCCTGGACCTCGAAGATGGACTGTTGCTCCCCGGCTTCATCGACGCCCACACCCATTTCCCGGACGGATCGCTGGGGCTCCAGCAATTGGATCTGACCGGCGCCGCCAATGTCGAAGCGATCCAAGCTCGGCTTCGCGACTACGCCGCGACGCATAAGGAGGAGCCCTGGATCCTCGGGTTCGGCTGGCCCTACTCCGCCGTTCCGGAGGGCCTGCCGCACCGCCGGGACTTGGACGCAGTCGAGAGCCGTCGACCGGTGTTCCTCTACTCCTACGACGGCCATTCCGCATGGACCAACAGCACGGCGCTCGCGGCCGCGGGGATCGACGCCAGGACTCCTCCCCCGTCCTCCGGCCAGGGCGAGGTGGTGAAGGATCCGGCAACCGGCGAGCCGACGGGAGCCCTCAAGGAGGACGCGATGGGGCTCGTCGAGCGCGTGCTGCCGAAGGCGTCACGCGATAGGAGGCTGGCCGCCCTCGAGGAGGGTCTGCGTCTCGCAGCGAGCCTCGGCGTCACCAGCATCCAGAACTGCGGCCCGGGGGCGTCCTCCTCGCCAGAGTGGGGCGAGGAGGAGCTGGACCTCTTCGACGAGCTGGAACGGCGGGGACGCCTGACGCTGCGGACGTCCACCGCCTTCCCGATGCCGGACCGCCCGGAGCAGCTCACCGACCCTTTGGTACGCAGGATCGTCGCCGCCGGGCGAAGCCACCGGGGTCTGTTCGTGCGCGCCGGTGTTGTGAAATTCTTCGCCGACGGCGTGATCGAATCGAACACAGCCGCGATGATGGCCCCCTACGCCAACGACCCTTCCACGCGGGGTGCGCCTCGGTACGATGCCGGCCAGCTCGGGGAGATGGTCCGGAAGGCCGACGCCGCCGGGCTGCAGATTTACATCCACGCCATCGGCGACGCCGCGGTGCGGATGTCCCTGGACGCCCTGGAGGCGGCGGTGCGGGCCAATGCACCCCATCCGCGCCGTCACCGCCTGGAGCACATCGAGACGATCGATGCCGTCGACGTCCCGCGGCTCGCCCGACTGGGTGTCCTCGCGAGCATGCAGCCGTATCACGCCTACCCGGATCGCAACTTGATGACCGTCTGGGCGAAAAACGTCGGGCCCGAGCGGGTGCGGCGCGCCTTCGCCTGGAACAGCCTGTCCGGGGCGGGGGCCCGGCTGGCCTTCGGAAGCGACTGGCCGGTGGTGGGTCTCGATCCGCTCCCCGGGATCCGGAACGCCGTGCTACGCCAGGACATCGAAGGGAACCCACCGGGCGGCTGGGTGCCGGAGGAGCGCATCAGCCTCGAGCAGGCGATCGCCGCCTACACCCTCAACGGCGCGTTCGCCTCCTTCGAGGAGGACGTCAAGGGTTCCATCCGGGAAGGAAAGCTCGCCGACCTGATCGTCGTCCGCCCGGACCTGTTCAAGATCGCCCCGCAGGAGATTCACCGTGCGAAGGTGGCCCTCACGATCGTCGGCGGGCGCGAGACGTACCGGCGGCCGCCAGGCTGAAGGCTGAGGTATCCCCAGCATGAGGCGCCGACCCTGAGCCGGCTGACCCTGGGGCGGAGGTGCCGGGAGGGGTACGCAGGTCGTCTGGCGAGCTGTATCCGGCGGCTGCGCCCCTTCGTGGTTCTGGCCTGAGTCTTTTGAGGGAACCCGGGCGACACGTGGCGGGCCGCGGCGCGGCGATTTCGAGCCGCGCCAGGCGCGCGAGAGAGGCATCCCAGAGCCCGCGCGAGCGAGCATGAGCCGCGACGCGCCGCCGCCCGCCAAGCGATCGTGGGGACACCTCAGGGCTGAAGGGGCATGACACGATTCACCCGGCTGGAGTAGGATGATGCGCTCACAAACCGTTCCGCGCACAACCACGTCGGAGGAGACGCATGACCGATCGGATCAGGATCCGTTTTGGCGAAGCGATGGGAGAGGGGAGCGAGGACTGGCTGTGGACCGAGCCGGAGATCGCGATCGGCGAGACGGATGGCCCGGTCGGCCAGGCGTTCGCCAGCCTGATGGGGCAGTCCGCCGGGTTCTCGCGCTTCTTCTGCCTGGTGGACGGCGGCAAAATGGTCAAGCCGGCGACCATCATGGTGCCCAAGGTCCAGCTTAAAAAGATGATGGACGTGCAGATCTTCGGCGGGCCCGTCCAGGCGGGCATCGCGGACGGCGTGCTGGACGCGGTCGAGGCCGGGCTGATCCCCAAGGGAAAGGCGGAAGACCTGTGCATCATCACCATGGTCTGGGTGGACCCCCGCCTGTCCGACATGAAGGACGCCAACTGGGACGAGATCTACCGGAACAACCGCTCCGCCATGAAGTCGGCGATCGACAAGGCCCTCAAGGGGAAACCCTCGATCGATGACCTGCTCAAGGAGGATCGGAAGGCGCCGCGCCACATGTATTACAACCGCGAAAAGCGGAAATGGGAGCTGTGAGAGGAGGTGGCCCATGCCGCATAAACTGCCGACGATTTCCGACGACAAGGTGATGGCGCGGCTGCAGGACGAGCTGCCCGGCTGGAAGCTGGAGGACGGCTGGATGCGCCGCAAATTCAGCACGGATGGCTGGCCGACGACCTTGATGCTGGTCAACGCCATCGGGTTCCTGAGCGAGGCGGCCTGGCACCATCCCGACCTGGAGGTGACCTGGGGCAAGATCTGGGTGAAGCTGAAGACGCACGCCTCGGGAGGGATCACCGAGCGCGACTTCGCCCTGGCCAAGGAGATCGAGAAGCTGGCACTCTGGAGGCCGCCGCAGGGATCGGCGATGGAGGGCACGCCGAACAAGTGGGTGCACTCGAAGTAACCGGCATGAGACCGAGGGCCGCAGGAGAGACGGCACCGCCCTTCGTCCTGCCCGGGATCACGGGGGAGGTCAGGTCGGATCGACTCGGGGGCGCGCCGCTGGTGATCGAATTCCTGCGCGGCACCTGGTGACCCACCTGCCGGGATCGGCTCTCGCAGTTGCGGGACGGGCACGCTGGGATCAAGGAGCGCGGTGCGAATCTCGTCGTCGTGCTCTGCCAGAAGATCGTCGATGTCCGGGCCTATTTCGAGAAGCACCCGGTTCCCTTCCCGATCGGCATCGATCAGGAGCGCTCGGTGGCCAGGGCGTACGGGGTCTATCGTCTGCTCGGCTTCGACTCGGTGAACATCGCACGACCCGCCACCTTCGTCGTGGATGCGCACGGGATCATCCGCGAACGCTTCGTGGGGAGCTTCCAGTGGAAGCGCATGCCGCTACCGGAGATCCTGCGGGCCGTGGACGCCGCCAGACCCGACTGATCTCATGCCCTCCCGGCAGCCGCCACACGTAGTCATTCTCGGCGGCGGCTTCGGCGGCCTGTACGCCGCCCGCGCGCTCCGTCGCTCTCCGGTCCGTGTCACCCTGATCGACCGGCGCAACCATCACCTTTTCCAGCCGCTTCTGTATCAGGTGGCCACGGCCGCCCTTAATCCAAGCGATATCGCGAGGCCGATCCGGCGCATCTTGAGGAAGCAGAGCAACGCCACCGTCATGCTCGCCCGTGCCATGGCAATCGATCGCGCCGCAAAGCGGGTCATCCTGTCGGACGGCGCGGTCCCCTACGACTACCTGATCGTCGCGACCGGCGCGACGCACTCGTACTTCGGTCACGACGAGTGGAGTCCCGTCGCGCCCGGCCTGAAGACGATCGAAGACGCGCTCGAGATCCGCCGCCGGATCCTCCTCGCCTACGAGGCGGCCGAGCGGGAGCTGGACGAGAGCCGCCGGCGGGAGTGGCTCACCTTCGCCGTCATCGGGGGCGGACCGACCGGAGTCGAGCTCGCCGGCGCTCTGGCGGAACTCTCGCGACAGATCCTGCGGCACGACTTCCGTCGCATCGACCCCCGGGAGGCCAGAATCCTCCTGGTCGAGGCAGGACCCAGGATCCTGCCCTCCTTCCCTCCCGAATTGTCGGCCAAGGCGGCACGGATGCTCGAACGACTCGGCGCGGAGGTCCTCACCGGCGCCCCCGTGACCGGCCTGGAGGACGACCGCGTGCTGATCGGAGATCGCGGGCTTCCGGCCAGGACGATACTCTGGGCCGCGGGAGTCGCGGCCTCCCCTCTCGCCCGCTCGCTCGGTCTGCCGCTGGATCGGGTCGGGCGCGTGCAGGTGGAGCGCGATCTGACCGTCCCTGGCTCGCCGGACCTCTTCGTCATCGGCGACCTGTCGCTCCTGATCCAGGACGGCGCGCCGGTCCCCGGGGTCGCCCCGGCGGCGATCCAGGAGGGACGCCACGCGGCGCGCAACATCCAGCGGGCGCTCCGGGGGCTCCCCTCCGAGCCGTTCCGCTACCGGGACCAAGGGTCGCTGGCCACCATTGGACGCGCCGCGGCGGTCGCGGTATTCGGGCGGTTGAGGCTCGCCGGGCTCTCGGCCTGGATCGCCTGGCTGCTGGTCCACATCTACTTCCTGATCGGGTTCCGCAACCGTCTGCTGGTCCTCTTCGAGTGGGCCTGGCTCTATCTTCGATACGAAGGCGGGGCCCGCCTGATCACAGGCGAGGTGGGCGCGCTCCTGGAGCAGCCGGGGAAGCCCACCGCCCGAAGCCCGTTGCCGAGGGACGGGATCGACGTATAGTTTCAGCCATGCCACCGGCATGGCGAACGGCGGTCGCCCTGACAGTCCTGGGGCTGGCGGACGTGCCCCCCGTCGCCCAGACGGTCGACAGCCCAGGGGTGCAGGTCGAGATCGTCGCCACGGGCCTGTCGCTGCCAACCAGCATGGCGTTCGTGGCGCCGGGTGACATCCTGGTCCTGCAGAAAAACGACGGCCGCGTACGCCGGATCCTGAACGGCGTGCTGCAGCCCGGCTTCGTGCTCGACGTCGCCGTCGACTCCGCCAGCGAGCGGGGCCTCCTGGGGATCGCGATCGACCCCGACTTCGCGATCAACCATCGCGTCTTCCTCTATTACACGGAGAGCTCGACCGGCTCCGACACCGGCGGGCAGGCGACGCCGCTGGGGAACCGCATCTACAGCTACACCTGGGACGGAAGCGCCCTCGTGAACCCGGCCCTGGTTCTCGATCTGCCTGCCGTGCCCGGTCCGAACCACGACGGAGGGGTGCTGACGTTCGGGCCCGAGGGCGCGCTCTACGCCGTCATCGGAGACCTCAACCGCGCCGGCAAGCTGCAGAACTACCAGACCGGCCCGGACCCCGACGATACCGGCGTGATCCTGCGCCTGGACGTCTCCGGGGCGGGGCTCCCGGACAATCCGTTCTTCAACCCGTCCAATCCGGCCGAACCGATGAACCGCTACTTCGCCTACGGCGTCCGCAACTCGTTCGGCCTGGCATTCGATCCGACGACCGGCGACCTGTGGGACACGGAAAACGGACCCAGTTCCTACGACGAGGTCAACCGGGTCGTCCGCGGCTTCAACAGCGGCTGGGACAAGGTCATGGGGCCGGAGGTCCGCGACGCGCAGGGAGAAGCGGATCTTTGGGTGGCTCCGGGATCGGTCTACCGCGATCCGGAATTCTCCTGGCAGGTGCCCGTCGCCCCGACGGCGCTCGTCTTCCCCGCCAGTCCGATCCTCGGCTGCAACCTGATGCACGAGATGCTGGTAGCGGACAACAACTGCGGCCAGCTCTACCGCTTCAGCCTGAACGCGGCACGCGACCGCCTGGCGTTCTTCTCGTCCGCTCTCCAGGACAGGGTGGCGGACAACGGCAGTGCCACCTGTTCGGGCGAGATGTCGGAGATCCTGCTGGGAGCCGGGTTCGGGGTGGTGACCGATATGGAGAACGGGCCCGATGGAAGGCTGTACGTCGTCTCGTTGAGCAACGAGACGGTCTACCGCATCGGTCCCAAAGCAGGCGCCTTCCCCGACGCTGACGGCGACGGGGTTGACGATGCCTGTGACTGCGCTCCTGGCGACCCCGGGGCGTTCGCGCACCCCGTCGAGGTCAAGCGCCACCGGGTCTCGGGTCCGGGGCCGACGATCGGCTGGGATTCGCAGGCGGCGACGGCCGGGCCGGCGACGGCGTATACCGTCGTGACGGGGGATATCGCCGCCCTGAGGGTCAATGACGGGTTCGCCTCGGCCTGCACGCTCCGCCAGGGGCTCGGGGCGGGGGAGATCACCGACGCTGGCCCCGATCCGCCCGCCGGCTCGGGGTACTACTACCTGGTGCGGGCGGAAAACACGTGCCGAGCCGGCACCTTCGGTGACGGCACCGGGGTCCCCGACCCCCGCGATCCCCTCGACGCCTCACTCCCTCCCGCCTGCCTCTGCGCCAGCCGTGCCGGCGGCGCGCTGATCGGTTTTCGCATCGTCGGCGAGTCGCTGACCGTCTGGATCACGGACGACGCCTTCATCGACGAGGCCAAACGGCACCTGGCCACCGGCAGCGCCCGGATCCCGATCTTCGGCGGCCTCTTCGACGGGAGGGACTGCGACCCGCAGTGGACTTGGCACGTCGATCCGGCGAACGTGATGTTCGCCGACGCCGCAATCGAGGTGTGCGACGGTCTGCCGTCGCACATCGAGGCGAACAAGACCTACTGGCTGCAGACGGTGCGATCGTATTGCCCCTGGTCGGCGAGGGTCTTCGCGGTCGACGACCGGCGCTAGATCTGGTCCCGATAGAGCCACCCCGCGACGAGTGCCGCCGCCACCGCCCCGACTCCCATGTCCAGCGCCCAGTAGAACGGGAAGCCGCGGCCGATCGTCGACCAGGCTGCGGTGGCGAAATTGCCGGGGAAACCGGCGGCGAAGCCGACCATCACGCCGACCTTGAGCGCCGATTTCGGCCCGGGGCCCCAGGTCGATCGCACCGAGGCGTACAGGCAGGCGACGATGCCGGCGAGGACGAAGATCGTGAGGAACCACAGCCCCACGAAGAAGGGGAAGCGCGGCTCGGTCAGGAACTGACCGGCGCGCCTTGCCGCTTCGTAGCGCGGCACCAGCAGGCACATGTGGACCACGGTGCTCCAGGCGCTCCACACTACACCCCCCGCGAGAGCGCCCAGCCAGACCCGCTTGCGATTGACCGCGGCCATGCGTCACCTCCCCGACTGCAGGAACCCCTGCTTCGAGACGTAGAACAGGTCGCCACCCGGCACCACGCACCACGCCGGGACCTTTTATGAAGGAGGTACTCGTCTTATGAGATTCTGAATGCCCGAACCTGCCGCACATCCTAGGTGGACCATGTGACCCTGTCAAGTCCGAGCCGATCAAGGCCCAGGCAGAGGGGTCTGGCCTGTTGTTGACAAGTGAATTGACCACTCGCGTTTGACAAGTGATCTGTCCGCTTTTTGGGTTTCGCCCTTTCTGGCATCAGAGAGAACTGACAGCAGCGGCCTTGTGGGAGCTGTGGGCGCCTGCGTGTCTTAGCAGGCGTCCAAGGTCCTGGTGGGCGCGTTCTTCAGCGTCCACAGGACCGGCAGCTTCCACAGGCCGGGTCGTGCGCGCCCTTCCCTGCGCGGTGAAGCGCCCGAAGCACTGCGGGCCCCGCCACACCGAGTAGGTCCCGTCCAGATGGCGCTGGACCAGGACGCGCAGCCCGGCGCACGTCCTGCGTCCTGGCTGCTTGTGAAGCTGCAGGCGAACTGTCCCGAGGACCAGGGTGTTGTCCTGGCCGACGGTGCGCTCCTCCTCGCGGCAGAGGATCTGGTCCAGGTCGACCCGTCCCAGACGCACGAAGGCGGAGCCTGGCTCCCGGGGCGGCCGGGTGAAGCGCCGGTTGTAGCGCGGGATGAATACCCGCCGGAGGTAACGGTTGGCGTCCTCCAGGGTCTGGATGCCGGCCAGACGCAGCTCGTTGACCAAGCGGCCCTGCAAGGTCCGGTTGACCCGCTCGCTGCGTCCCCGGGCCTGCGGTGAGTAGGCCAGGATGTGCTCGATCCCCAGACGCTTCAGGGCCCGACCCACCTGCGTCAGCCGCTCCGGGTCGTAAGGCCCTCCGGCCTTCGGCGTGTGCACCGCCCACCCCGCCCGGTCGGTGTACAGGCTCTGGGGCAGGCCGTGGGTCCGGATCACCTCCGCCAGGGCGCTCATCACTGCCACCGTGCTCTCCGCCTCGAACACCTGCGCGAACAGCAGAGACGAGGTGGCATCGTCCACCACACTCAGCAGACTCTGGCGCTGGTCTGGTACCAGGGCCAGCCAAGCGTGCGGGCTGCCGTCCAGGTGCAGCATCTCCCCCAAACAGGCCCGCGGCTCCCGGCGCCTTCGATGCCGTCCCCGCGGCCGATACTTCTTCACCAGCCCCGCCTCCTGCAGCGCCTTCTTCACGAAGCTGTAGGACAACCGGACTCCGTGTTGCTGCTGCGCGATCTCATGAAAGTGCCGCACGTTGAACCCCTGATACGTCTCCCGATACAAGCGCAGCACCCGCTCCACCTCCACCAGCGGCGCCCGCTTCGGTGACGGTGTCTGCCGCCGCCGGTCGAACAGCCCCCGGTACCCGCACTGCTCCCACCACCGCCGCCAGCGTCGCACCGTCCGCGGGCTCACGTTCAGAATCTCCGCCACCTGCCACCAGGTGTACTTGCCGCTCATCCCCTGCAGAATCACTTCCTGCACCTTCATGGCTCGCTCCACGGCCTCGGCCGCGTACCCCATGGCCACCTCCCCGAGACCAGGGGATACCACCGGGCTCGTCTCCGCGAGCGGCCAACTCACGTGCTACAAAAGGCGGTCAGATCATGAACTCTCTACA
>JBIOWS010000231.1:0-2252 GCA_044868745.1 Candidatus Polarisedimenticolia bacterium | reverse complement strand
GCATCCCGCCCCCGTCGATCACTTGCTGCGAATCTCCCCGCAAACCCGCGCCCCGAGATCGCTGCCCGCAGGGGGGCCTTGAAACCCGATCCCAGAGCGGCCCTCAGAGAAGTGGGGATCTCTCAGGACGTCTCCCGTTGATGACTCGGGAGGTCCCGGGGGCGAGGTATGGCCCGGGGAGCCGCGACCGTCTATATTTTCGGGCATGGCGCCCCGGCTCACAGGCACGGCGACCGAGTCCGGTGCTCGAGCGATCCCCACCGGGGAGATCGAGGAGCCCGCCGAGGGACGCGGGTGCGGGGAATCGGAGCCCGCGGCGCCCCCCCGCCGGCGGTTTCAGCGGCTCCGGCTCGGGCTCGCCTTGGTCGCCGGTGCGCTGGTCGTGATCGACGCTCTGTTCATCGAGCCGAGCTGGATCGAAGTGAAACGCTCGGTCGAGTACCTGCCTGTCCTGCGCGCGAGCGCTCCCGATTTCACGGTTGTGCACATCAGCGATCTGCATATCGAGCGGATCGGGAGGCGCGAACGTCGCGCCATCGAGATCATCAACGCTGCGCAGCCGGATGTCATCATCGTGTCGGGAGATCTGAGCCGCAGGGGCAGACATCCGGAGGAGATCGAAATGTTCCTGTCGGCCCTTCGCTCCCGCCGCGGCAAATTCCTCGTCTGGGGGAACCACGACCACAGAGGCGAGATGGCGAGAACTTGGGGGCCCGCCGTGGTTCGCCGGGCCGGCTTCACGCTGCTGCTTAACAGCAATCGCCGGATCGCATACGCGGGCGGCCGTATCGACATCGCCGGCGTCGATGACCCGGTCACGGGCCGGGACAATCTCCGGCTCGCGATGGAGGGAGTGCCGAGGCGGGACGTCTGCATCCTCGTGGCCCACAGCCCGGAGATCGTCCGGAACCTGGGCAACTGGGACATCGACCTCGTGTTCGCGGGACACACGCACGGCGGTCAGGTACGCCTGCCGTTTCTCGGCGCCATCTGGGTTCCGTTCGGCACCCGCGATTACGACGACGGCTGGTTCGACGTGGACCGAGGCGTGCGACTGCACGTGAGCCGCGGGCTCGGATGGTCGGGCATCCCGGTCCGCTTCCTCTGCCGGCCCCGGATCGACCTCATCGTCCTGCGCGGCGGGGTGCCACCAGGCATGCACACCAGCCGCAGTGCCATCGGTCGATCGTAGGAGCGCAGCGGGCACGCGCGCTGGCGCGCGATCTATTGACACTCACTGCTCACCATGCTATAGGGTCAGACGAAGATCTCATCCAATCCTCCACCACGGTGAGCGGTGAAAGTGTGATGCCCAAGACGATCCAGCCTTCACCGACATTCAGAACCTCTCGCCTGTCATCCTGCAAGGCATGACCTCCGGATTGAGATGATCCTGGACGGAGCGGGCGCGGCGACGCCTCGTTGGCACGACGGCCTCCGCCAGGCGAAGGGGGGATTTCACACCACAGACCCAACCGGAAGGAGGTGAGGAGCCATTAAGAAGAAAAAGAAGGTCGCCAAGAAGAAAGGGGGGAAGAAGTCGGGAAAGAGATGATCTTCCTCTTGCCTGTTCGATGAGGGGTGACTCAGTCACCCCTCAGTTGTTCCCGGCAGGTTTGCGCGTCACCAGCTCTCACCGCGCGACGCCTTCAAGGAGTCTCCGATGAATTCGTCCCGGACCTGGAAGAGCGGGGAGGTCTGCCGGATCGCGGGAACCTACAGGTGCCAGGATTGTCATCTCGCGGGTCGCGAGGTGCTGATGGAGTTCGAGACCGGCAAGATCCTGCCGATGTGCGAAACCTGTCCCCAGAAGGATGCGACCTGGAGGCTTCTGAAGCCCGCCCGCCGAGCGGCTGCCTCCGCCTGAGTCCGCGCCCACCGACGCCCTACCCGATCGTGCCGTCCGGAGGCGTGACTGGCCGCCGACGCGACCTGATCCGCCGCCGGGTCTCTTCGATCTGCTTCAATCTCTCCTGAAGGACCTTTTCGTATCCCACCGGCCGCGGCTGGTAATAGCGCCGCCCGCGCAGCCTCTCCGGGAGGCATTCCATGTCGGTCGTCCCCTCTTCGAAATCGTGAGCGTGCAGGTAACCCCTCCCGTATCCGAGATCCTTCATCAGAGAGGTCGGGGCGTTGCGGATCTCCAACGGCACCGGATCGGTCCGGCCCGCCTCGAGATCCTCCTGGATCCTGCCGTACGCGACATAGAGGGCGTTGCTCTTCGGAGCCGCGGCCAGGTACGCGGCCGCCTG
>JBIOWS010000230.1:0-7457 GCA_044868745.1 Candidatus Polarisedimenticolia bacterium | reverse complement strand
CCACACCCTCCTGGGTCAGGGCAGGCCCCGAGGCGAGGAGGATCGAAAAAGCGGCCGCGGAAAGCCGGCGGGAGGCCCGCTCGAGATCCCTTCGACAGGGGGTCATCCGGCGTCGGGCTGCTTCGGGTCCGTGAGCATCCGATTCACCTCTTGCTCCCCGCCTCGTTCCGCGGTAGATTTCGGCCGCCAATCTTACTATATGGTCGCGAACACCTTGCACAAGTCAAAGCAGTTCAAAGACTTCCAAGCGGTCCTCGCGATTTTGGCAGCGTTGCTCGCCGGGCCGGCCGAGGCCGACTACGTCAACTTCGAGTCGTCCCACGTTCACCCCATCGACCTGACCCCCTCCGGGAAGAGACTCCTGGCGGTCAACACGCCGGATGCGCTTTTGGAGATGTTCTCGGTCGGGGCGGGTGGGGTTCTGATCCATGAGAATCCGATCCCCGTCGGCCTGGAGCCGGTGACCGTCGTGGCGCGGACGGAGAGCGAAGCCTGGGTCGTCAACCACCTCTCGGATACGATCAGCATCGTCGACCTCGACCTCGGCACGACGAAGAAGACCCTGCCCGTCGGCGACGAACCGACCGATGTGGCCTTCGCCAACGGCCGGGCGTTCGTGGCGGTCGCGCAGGAAGATGCGGTCAAGGTCTTCGATCTCGCCGACCTCGATGCTCCGCCGCAAAGGATCGACATCTTCAGCAGCGACACGCGGGCCCTGGCGGTCTCCAAGGACGGGAGCAAGGTCTACGCGGTGGCGCTCAATTCGGGCAACCAGACCACCGTGGTGAACGCCAACATCATCGCGAGCGGAGGGAGCTCGAGCGGTCTCAACCGGACCCGCCTGACCGCCCTCGGCCTGAACGACATGACCTGCAACGGCGCCGCGCCTCCTTATCCGCCCCTGCCGGCGGGGATCGCACGCAACCCCGTGCTGATCGATCCACCCTCTCGAATCCCCCCGGTAGGCCTGATCGTCAAATGGGATCCGGCGAGCGCCAGTTGGAGGGACGAGGCAGGCCAGGACTGGACGCATTGTCTGCCGTTCCGACTGCCGGACCATGACTTGTTCGTGATCAACGCCGTCGGCACTCCGGGCGTGATCGCCCAGGTCGATCACCTGGGGACGACGCTGTTCGAGGTCTCGGTCAATCCGGGCAACGGTCGAATTTATGTCCCCAACACGGAGGCCCGTAACTTCGTGCGCTTCGAGCACGCTCTGGGGGTGCGCGGGCACATGGTCGACGACCGCCTCAGCGTCGTGGATCCAGCGGCGGGGAATGTGGTCAAGGTGATCGATCTGAACACGCACATCGACCGGAACAGCGATCCTGCCACCAACCTTCCGGAGCGGATGGCGAGCCTGTCGCAGCCGGGCATGATGGTCTGGAACAACGCCGGCACGAGCGCATACGTGACCGCCATCGGATCGCGCAAGCTCTTCCGCGTCAGCCAGGCCTGCCTGGATGGCCTCGGACCCAACTATGGCGCCTGCGTCTTCGGCAGCAGCCGGGCCCTCCCGGACGCCGTGGAGGTCGGAGAAGGCCCGACCGGCGTCGCGCTGCACGAGGGATGGAGCCGGGCGTACGTGCTGAACCGCTTCTCGAACTCGATCGCGGTGGTCAACGTCGGGACGATGACGAAGGTCGACGAGGTCCCGCTTCACGATCCGAGCTCTCCGACCATCCGCCTGGGACGGCGGCTGCTGTACGACGGAGTCGACACCTCCGCCCACGGCGACGCCGCCTGCTCCTCCTGCCACATTTCCGGCGACAAGGATGGACTGGCCTGGGATCTGGGCGACCCGACGGGAAGCCTCGTTCCTTATGGAACTCCGGGAGACAACGTGCGCTTCATCATCCCTCTGGGAGGCCAGCCGGTCGAGTGCGACCCGTCGATCTGCGCGGCCCATGCCGGCTTCGATCCGCAGAAAGGACCGATGGCCACCCAGACGCTGCGCGGGATGCTGGAGCCCCTGCACTGGCGGGGGGACCGGCCCACGATGAACTCGTTCAACAAGGCGTTCGTGGGGCTGATGGGGACGAAGGACATCGGACCGATCAACGGCGAGCCGGCCGGGCTGTCGCCCGAGCAGATGGAGCTGTATCGCCAGTTCGCCCTCGGCATCAAATTCCCGCCGAACCCGTACCGGAACCTGGACGACACTCTTCCCAATACCAGCGTCACGGTCCCCGGCATCCAGTACCCGGGGAATCCCGCCGCCGGCCAGGTGGTGTTCACCACAGGCAGGACCGACGCGAACCAGCCCTGCGCCTCCTGCCATGCCCTCCCGTTCGGCACGGCGGGTGGGAAGCCGGGTGGTGTCGAGCCCGGCGACCCTTCAACCGCCAGGACGGCGCTGTTCAACGGCGATGCCGACGGATCGCCGCACAGCGACCTGGAGGTGCCGCACACGCGTAACATGCACGAGAAATTCGGGCCCCGGTTCGGGAGCCACACCAATGTGAACGATCCACCCGCCGATCAGAAGAGCGGCTTCGGGTACACGCACGACGGCTCGATCCCCGACCTCGGCACCTTCCTGTCCATCGGAGTGTTCACCGTGACAGCCCAGCAGGTGCGCGATCTGACGATGTTCCTGGTTCACTTCCCTGCGGACATCAAGCCGTCGGTGGGGAAGCAGGTCACCGTCCCGCCGGGCACGCCGCCCACCGGAACGGCGGCTCAGGAGCAGCTGCTGGCGGGCCTGGTCTCCCTCGGGAACCTCGCCGATGCGAACCGTCACTGCGAGCTGGTGGCCTCTGGGTTGAGTGGCGGACGACTGCGGACCTGGTCCCTGAACGGCGGGAGCGGGGCGGGGGGGTCGTGGGCGACCGACGTCGCGGGCGAGACGCGGGTCTCCACGACGGCTCTCCGCCAGGGCGCGACAGGCCCGGTGACCTTTCTGTGCGCGACCCTCGGATCGGGGATCCGCCTCGGCGGCGACCGCGACCTGGACGGCCATCTGAACGGCGACGACTGCGCCGACGGCGATGCCACCACCTTCGCTCCTGTGACGGAGGTGACGAGCCTCACGGCGAGCGGGGTCTCGCCGACCTCCCTCGCGTGGGACGATCAATCGTCGCGGGCGGGCGTGGGAACGGTCCTCTACGACGTGGTCGGCGGCGCGCTTTCGGATCTGCGGTCGGCCGGGCTGGCATCGGCGGCCACCTGCCTGGCGGGGAACGTCCAGGCTCCGGCGTACGACGACGTGCGCGCCAATCCTGCCGCAGCGGACGGGTACTTCTACCTCACGCGTGCGGGCAACACATGCGGATCCGGCGGGTTCGGCGCGGGGCGCGAATCTCTGGACACGCTGACCTGTGGCTCCCCCTGAGATTCAGCGGCTGCTTCCGGAAGGGAGCCCCGGCTCCTCCCGGGTAATCACGATCGTCAGGCGGCGGTCCTTGCGCAGAGCCGAGTCCGCCAGCGCCGCGACCTCCTCGAGCTTCAGTCTCCCCGCCCGTTCGACCGCTGCGGCGGGGCCGCGATGGTCCTCCCCGCGCAGCAGGGCGGAGCACCACAGGGAGGCCGCCTTGAGCGGGTCGGCGAGGCGTACCATGAGGTCCCCGGCGGCGAAAGTGCGGTACTCCGCAACCTCCTTCTCCGTCAGGGTTGCCGCCGACCGATCGAGCACCTCCGACAGCGCCGCCTCGAGCCTCGGCAGCGCTTCCGGGGCCGCTCCCATGGTGACGAACGCCAGGGGCCTTCCCCTGCTCACCGCCTCGCTGTCCATCGAATAGACCAGACCCATCTCTGCGATCGCCTTGACGCCCAGACGGCCGCTGTAGGAATGATGCAGGACGTACGTCAGCGCCCGCAGCGCCTCCGGGTCGCCCTCGCCCGGGAAGGCCAGGAGCAACCTTCCCTGCGGGATATCCGGAATCCGGTCCAGCGTGCGCCCCGAAGGGAACGGAGGGAGCGCTGGGCGTTGCGCTCCCCTTTCTCCCATCGAGCGGGAGAGTGCGAAGGATCGGAGCAGTGGCTTGACGGATGCCGGCGTGAACGAAGAGACGAGGGCGATCGACACCTCCTGCGCAGGCTCGACGGACGAGCCCGGGATCGGATCGAGCGCCTCGGACAGAAGATGGAGGGCGCGCTCCTCGGGGTCGCGGGACGGCTCCGCCTTGGCGGGGATTGCGGCCGCCTGCAGATGCCCTTTAAGGGTCGCCGCGAGGGTCTCCGTGGCCTCGCGCAAGCGAACGGCGGGACCCTCGAGGACGACCTGGAGAAGATCGCGTTCGGAGAACGCCCCCTGACCGGGACCGCTCAGGGAGCAGCGCACCCCCAGATCCGCCAGTCTGCCAAACGCCGCCGAGTCGTTCCGCAGCGCACGCGTGGCGGCGCGCAAGCGCCCGATCGTGGCTGCGGCGTCCGTGGCCCCGCCACCGGGGCCGACCGCGACCTTCAGGACGAAGGCCTCCTGGCCAGGCCGCGCGTCGACGATCGCCCTGGCTCCGGGAGCGAGCGCCATGGTGCCGACCGAAGCCCGACCGGCCTGCACGAGCCTGCCGGCGCGGACGGGTGTCTCGGCTCCGGTGGAAATCTCCGCGCGCGACGCCACGTCAAGAGGCGCATTTCCCGCCGGACCAGGTTCGTTAGGGGCGGGGCCCCCCGCGACGGTCGGGAGCACCCAACCGACCACCGCCCGGTCGGGCGACAGCGACCGCGCCAGGGCGCGCACCTCATCCGGGCCGATCCCACGCAGCGCCCCGACGACGTCCCTCCTCATCTCCAATCCACCCAGGCCGGTCCAGAACGCCAGCTCGTGCGCGATCTCGACGGGAGAGTCGGTCTCAAGCAGGAGGGCCGCCTCGATTCTGTTACGGGCCCCCTCGACCTCGCCGGCCCCCAGTGTATCCGCCACGCCCTTGAGGGCGGCGAAGACGAGCGGCTCGAGCCCCTCCACCGAGCCTCCCGGCCTTGGCGTGGCGTAGACGGAGTAGTGGTAGGGATAGAGCGTCGGAAGGAGGGCCGTCCCGAAGCGCTCGACCGGACCTGATCGCCCGAGGACAGCCATGCGGCTGTTGGGATCGACATCACGTCCCGAGGTCTGATCTCCGGAGTGGTGGCGGAAGCTCAGCCCCTTGGCGCTGCCGATCACAGCGTCCAGGACGAGGAGGGCGGCGTACTCCTTCGCTCGGGAGGGGGGAGGGGCCAGGAATGAAACCATCAGTGCGGGTGAGGCGCCGGGCCGCCGGATGGTGATGCGCCTCTGGCCGGTGAGAGGCGCCTCCACCGTGCGGATGGTCGTGCTCTCGCCGCCGGGCGGAATGGCACCGAAGGCCTCGCGGACCCGGGGCTCGATCGCCGCGGGGTCGAAATCCCCGACGATCGACAGGACGGCGTTCCCGGGAGCGTAGTACCGCCGGTAGAACGCGACCAGGTCCTCGTGGGTGATCCCGGCGAGGTCGCTCTCCCAGCCCATCGTGTTGTTGCGGTAAGGATGCTGTAGGAACAGCGTCGCGATCACCTCGTCGAAAAGGTCGGAGCGCGCGTCGAGCTGGTAGCCGCGGTATTCCTGGAAGACCGCCCCGCGCTCCGGATCCACTTCCTCCGCCTCGATCCGGCCGGCGGTCATCCGCTCCGCCTCCAGGCGCAGAAGCGTCGGCAGGAGTTCGCGCGGCGCCGCCTCGAAGTACGTCGTGCAGTCGAGGTAGGTGTAACCGTGCCACTCACCGCCGGCACGCTCGATCACGCCGGTGACGTCCGCCAGGCCGAACGATGTCGTGCCGCGAAAGAGCATGTGCTCCAGGAAGTGGGCGATACCGGTGATCCCGGGCGTCTCGTTTCGAGCCCCGACCTTGTAAAGCGCCTGCACGGCGACGACAGGGTGGCTCCGATCGGACAGGGTCGCGACCGTCAGGCCGTTGTCGAGCACGAAGGTGCGCGCCTTCGAAAGGTCCGCGGCCGCGGCAGGGGAAACCAGGAGGGCCGCTGCCAGCAGCACCACGCTCGGGATCTTCGCTTGATGAATCATCGGCGGGGGCCTCGGAGGAGCCGGGATGTTAGGCGATCCGCCGCTCCTCTTTCAACCGGGCAGCGGCCCGCGGCGGTGAACGTGCGGTCATTGCCAGACCCGGGCCCCGCCGGTAGAATGCCGGCGTTTCCGGCGTGTGGCCCCGACGGGCCCCAAGGAGGGCGCCTATGCGGTCGAATCCACCGAGATCTCTTCGAAGGACACGTTCGGCATTCGTCTCCCTGGCCCTCTGCCTCGGGCTGCTGACTGCATGCGGCAACGACAACAACACGACGATCGTCAACGGCCTCGACTGTGGCCTGATCCGTGCCGATCTGAACGGCAACTGGCGGGTGCAGTTCGCCACCGCCAACCGCAGCCTCGCGAACTGCGGCAACCCCGGCGCGAATGGCACCCCCGTCGATATCTCCGGCTCCGCCGTGACCTTCACGAGCGTGAGCGTCTTCGGGAGTGACGAGAGCGCCAGCTTCCAGGTCCTCGGAGACCGCGCCGACGCCGGCGCGGATCCGAACGTCGATGACGAGCTGATCGCCGGGGTCGAGGCCGACTCGTGCCTGACGCTGTTCCAGGTGTGGGACAGCGACGACAGCCTGTACGTCGAGTGCGTGGGCACGCTCGGCCTGAACGGCACGAACCCCTCGATCTCCACGGTGTGCGACTCCGCCGAGGTCGACGTCGGCGCGGACGGCACCATCGACTACACGTGCGATCTCAGCTCGTCGGTGAGCGTGGACGTCGATATCCTGTAAGCATTAGAATAGCGGCCTACCGGCGGGTGGCCGGCGGCCGGCGGAGAGGTTGAGGTTGGAGACCGACAAGATCCGAAGCAGAATCGAACAGGGGATCCCTGGCGCCAGAGCCGAGGTGACCGGGGCGGACAACCACTACAGCGCCGTGGTGGTGTCGGAGGCGTTCGAGGGGAAGAACCGGGTCGAGCAACACCGGATGATCTACGCGCTCTTCCGGGCGGAGATGGCCAGCCAGGCCATCCACGCGCTGGCGCTCAAGACCTGCACCCCGGCCGAGTGGGAGAGGGAACGCGCGCAGGGAGGTCATCGATGAAAGAAGAGCTGCTGGAGCAGATCAAGAAGGAAATCGCCTCGAACAAGATCGTCCTGTTCACGAAGGGGACGAAAGACGTGCCGATGTGCGGCTTCTCCGCCCGGACGATCGCGGTGTTCAAGGAGATCGGGAAGCCTTTCAAGACGATCGACGTCCTGCCCGATCCCCGCATCCGGGAGACGCTGTCCGGATACAGCAACTGGCCGACCATTCCCCAAATCTTCATCGACGGGAAGTTCATCGGCGGCTGCGACATCGTCACGGAGATGTACAAAAAGGGGGAGCTGCAACCGATCGTCGAGGAAGCGTTCAAGGCCTAGGTCTTCAAACCCCAGCACCATCCCCCCACCCCTCCCGGTGGGCGTCCTCAATCTCCTCAGCGGCGGCCGGCCCGGAACGTTGCATGGCGGGTGGCGGG
>JBIOWS010000229.1:0-3009 GCA_044868745.1 Candidatus Polarisedimenticolia bacterium | reverse complement strand
GCGGCGCGAGGCGAAGCGACGGGAGGATCGCGCCGCGATCCGGACCGGTGTCCGGCGGGCGCAAGGGGCGGCGCCGCAAACCGGGGATATCTCAGGGATGAGAGAGATTGCGGCGGCTCCCCCGCTCGGCTATCATCCACTCCCTCGAGGGAAGACAGGAGACGGGATGCACCTGAACCGCGTCAGGGACCGGCCCCTGCCATGGACACAGATCCTCACCATCGGCGCGCTCGCCCTCGCCGGGGCCTGCTGCGCCGGCAGGAACATCGAGATGCCCGCCGATCTCATCCTGTTCAACGGCACGATCCTGACCCTCGACCCGCAGCGGCCCGAGGCCCGGGCGGTCGCCGCGCGCGGCGGCACGATCGTCGCCGTCGGCAGCGACCGGGACGTCCTGGCGCTGGCGGGAGGGGCGACCCGCCGCATCGACCTGCGAGGAAGGCTGGCGCTCCCCGGTCTGATCGACGCGCACGGCCACATCCGCAGCCTCGGCGAACAGCTCGCCGGTCTCGATCTCAGGGGAGTGGCGAGCGTGGACGAGATCGCCCGCCGCGTCGCCGGGAGGGCCGCCGGCCTTCCCCCCGGGGAATGGGTCAGCGGCGGAGGCTGGGATCAAAACCTGTGGCCCGGCGAGCGCTTTCCCGACCATCACTCCCTCAGCAAGGCGGTCCCCGATCGGGCCGTGTGGCTGTCGCGCATCGACGGCCACGCCGGCTGGGCCAACCTGAAGGCGATGCAGGTGGCCGGCATCACGCGGCGCACTCCCGATCCGCCGGGTGGTACGATCGAGCGCGACGAGCGCGGCGAGCCGACCGGTGTGTTCGTGGACAACGCCATGAACTTGATCGACAAAGCGCAGCCACCCCCGACGCGGGATCGGATCAAGTCGTGGATCTCCCTCGGCCTGCGGCGTTGCGCGGAGGCCGGCTTGACCGAGGTCCACGACGCGGGAGTCTCCGAGGAGGAAGCGGCGGCGTTCCGCGAGCTGGCCGAGGCGGGGCAGCTGCCGCTACGGGTCTATCTGATGTGGTCGGGCATGCGGGGAGAGCCTCTGGATCGACTTCTCGCCCAGCCGCCTGTCGTCGATTACAGGAACCGGCTGACGTTGCGCGCCGTCAAGCTGATGATCGACGGCGCCATGGGGTCGCGCGGCGCCGTGTTCTTTCAGGAGTACTCCGACGACCCGGGGAACAAGGGGCTATTCGTCATGTCGCCGGAGGCGGTCGAGCAGGCCGCCACGCTGGCGCTGCGCCGCGGCTACCAGGTCTGCACCCACGCCATCGGCGACCGCGGCATCCGCCTGACCCTCGACGCATACGAGAAGGCCCTGGCCGCCGCCCCGAGTCCCGACCCCCGACCGCGCATCGAGCACCTGCAGTGCGTGGCGCGCGAAGACGTTGCGCGTCTCAAGCAACTCGGTGTCGTCGCTTCGATGCAGCCGAGCCACGCCACCAGCGACATGTACTGGGCGGACGAGCGCGTGGGCCGCGAGCGCGGCCGGGGTCTCTACGCCTGGCGCTGGGTGCTCGACGAGGGGGTGACGATCGCCGCCGGGTCGGATTTCCCCGTCGATCCCGAGCGCCCACTGGTCGGCATCCACTCGGCCGTGACCCGCCAGGATTTGAAAGACTGGCCGGAGGGAGGCTGGCACCCCGAACAGAAGATGACGCTCGACGAAGCGCTGCGCGCCTATACGGCCGGGGCCGCCTACGCCGCCTTCGAGGAGAACAGGAAGGGGCGCATCGCCCCCGGCTTCTGGGCCGACTTCACCGTTGTGTCGAAGGACCTCCGGTCGATCCCGCCCGCCGAGATCCCCGACGCCGGCGTCGCCTACACCATCGTCGGAGGCGCCGTCGTGCACGAGGCGCCCTGAGCCGTCAGCGTAAGATCCGCTCCGCCGTCAGCGAGCCCAGCGCCGGTACCACCCTGGTGGCGCCGGCCCGCCGCAGGGCGCCCGCCGGGTAGCTGGTGGAGACGGCGATCACCCTGAGACCGGCCGCCCTCGCGGCCGTGATCCCTCCGGGAGAATCCTCGATCGCGAGGCAGCCATCCCCGGCCCTGAGACCGAGACGACCGAGCGCCTGCAGGTATCCTTCCGGATCCGGCTTCGGCCGCCTGACATCCTCCGCAGCCACGATGGCGCGGAAGCTCCGGGCGATCCCGCCGCGCTCCAGGGCCTGCAGGATTTCGGAGCGCGCGGCGCTCGAGACGATCGCGAGCGGGACGCGTCGTGCCAGCGTGCGGACGAGGCTGGAGACGGGCCGTTCGATCCGGACCCCCGCCGCGCACAGGCGGCGGTAGATCCGCCGCTTGCCGCGCACCAGTCGGACGATAGGCGCCGGCCACCCGCGGCCAGGCCGACCGCCCGCACCGGCTGCGGTTTCCCCCGCATCGCGCAGGATGGCGGCCATCGCGCTATGATCGTCGAACGCCAGATACCGCTCCCTGTAGCGCCGCCATGACAGACGAATCCCGAGAGGCGCCACCGTCCCGCGGACGGCTCGCCAGTGATATCTCTCGTCTTCGATCAACACTCCGTTGAAGTCGAACAGGATCGCGCCGGGGACCGATCCGCCCGGAACGATCGCCGAGGTGGTCGCGCGGCGGCAGGGCGCGTGCGCCTGGCTCCTGCCCATCAATCGAGAGCCTAGGGCGGGGCCTGCGAGGTGTCAACCCAGAGCTTTGAACTTGCGCCCGGGGTCGGCTGTGGCGTAGAAAGTTCCATGGAGATCGATCGGATGCCCTGGCTGGCGGCCCTTCTCGGCGTCCTTCTGAGCGCTGCGCCGGCGGCCGCCTCACCCCCGCAGACGGGCAAGAGCCCCTGGACCGTGGAGGACATTCTGAGGCTCCGCGATCTCTCCGATCCCCAGGTGTCCCCGGATGGACGGTGGGTGGTGTTCGTCGTCTCGGAGGCCGACGACCAGGAGAACGCCTTCAATACCGACCTGTACCTCGCTTCGATGACCCCGCCCCCGGCAGGGTCAGTACCCGCGGATCCGCTGCGGCTCA
>JBIOWS010000228.1:0-4503 GCA_044868745.1 Candidatus Polarisedimenticolia bacterium | reverse complement strand
TGCGGCAGGGGGGGCGTGCTGGCCAGCTCGTACTGAAAGTCGTCCATCTTCCCTTCCACCCGCAGCGTCACCTGGTAGTCCGCGACCCGGGTTTCCGCCTCGAGGTCGAAGATCGGGTCGATCCCCTCCGGCTCGGAGAAATCGATCGTCCCGCGCAGCACCCTGTAGCTCACGTTGCGGAAGCGGATCGTCCCTCCCTCGATCGCCGTGATTCGACCATACACCGTGGGCCGCCCGGGGCTGCCCCGGATCGTCAGCTCCCCATGCCCCTCGACGCCTCCGAAATCGCTGCGCAGCCACAGGTCGCTGGCCGCGCGCACCTTCAGATCGAGTTCCAGGTCGGCCAGGGGGCCGGTCGGCGTCTCGATCTCGATCAAGCCCGCTGACCCCTGTCCCGATAGCGAATCGATTCGCAGGTCGCGTCCGTACACGCCCCGCACCAGGTCGATCCGACCGCTCAGCCGGGTGACGCCCTGGTCGCGGCGGAGCGCCACGTCCACGTCGGAGACCGCGCGGAACCCCTCGGGGATCTCCGACCTCACGTTGGTCCCCTTGAAGAGGAGCTCCGCCTGGCGGATCGCCAGGGGCCACTTGAAGCCTTCGCCACCGAACTGAAGCGCGCCGCCCCCTTCGACGGGGCCGCCCCCGGCCAGGAATTTCAGCGATTCAATCCGCAGCCTGGAATCCGAGAAGACGGCCCGGCCGCGCAGGTCGGCGATCGGAAACGGCAGGCGGGGGCTCCGTAAGGCCTCGGCCGCCACCTGCAGGTACCCCTGCAGTGACGGATCGGTCGGCGTGCCCGTGATCGACAGCCGGAACTCTCCCCCTCCCGTCCCCTGCAGGTCCGGGACGAGCAGCCGGACGGCCGCCAGGTCGAAGCTCCCCTCGGTCACAAGGTCGAACCGTCCGCCGGACATGACGTCGACCTCCCCGCGGGCAGCGAGTCGCGTGCCTGAGCCGGAGAGGATCGCGGGCGCCAGACGCAGCCGCCCCGACCCGAGGACGATCCGGACCGGGCCCTCGGAGGCGACCTCGACACCGGCCGCATGCACGTTCAGGCTCTGGATGTCCAGCCGCGCTGCGAGGCTCCGCCTGTCCTGGAGGGGGCCCTCGAGGCTCACCTGGCCGGAAAGGACCATCCGGGAATCGTCCGGCGCACCCGTGAGGAGCGAATCGACCCTCAGCTCGGTCCCGGACAGCGTGGCGGTCAGGGCGACCGGCGTCCCCTCGCTCAGCGTCACCCGCCCCGCGATCTCCGTCCCCTGCGCCGGGATGCCGGCCCTGACGGTGGCGGCGTCGCCGGTGAGGTGCGCATCGAGGTTCACCTCACCGAGTTCGGCGCCCCGCACCCTGACGCCGGCGCCCCGCACGGTCAGTGTGCCCTCGGGGGCCTCGATCGATCCGCCGATCACTCCTTCGACTTCCGCCGACCCTTCGATCGGCAGCCCCCCCAGCCTCTCCGACCAACGGGAGAGATCGAGCCCCCTCCCGACGATCGACAGGCGTCGCGGCTCCGTACCCTGTTCGGCGGCCAGCCACTCCGCGTCGCTGCGGTACGGGATCGGGCCGTTCAGTGTGACCGTTCCGGATCCCTGGGAAAGGGTGATCCCTTGGGTCTCGAGGAGGTCGGGGGTGAACAAGAGATCGCCCGCCAGGGCATCGAACCCCAGACCGGCGATGGTCAGCGTGCCGGTTTTCAGGTGTACACGGCCCGAGGGGGCGCTCGGTCGGCCGGACAGCAGGATCGTCCCGTCCAGGCGGCCCTCGAGCGGCAGGCGGATCCCGGCCATCTCCAGGATCGGCCCGAACGGGTAGTCGGTGGTCGTGGCGCGAATCGCCATCGACCCCTCGCCAAGGAAGCCGACGTGGCCGTCCAGACAGATCGATCCACCGTCCGCGAGGCGCGCGCAGGCGTCCCGGATGCTCAGGTCTTCATCCCGGTAGACGATCGAGGCCTGCAGCGATCCGAGGTCGATCCCCTTCAGCGTGAGCCCGCGGCCCGCGAGCGTGCCCTCAAAACTCAAGCCCCCGCCGGCGAACTCCAGCGCCCCGTCCCATTCCCACTGGCCGCCCAGGGCGTGCAGGATCCTCTCCAGGGCGCTCCCTCCCGAAGGTGCCGCGTTCCCCGATCCTGCCGCACTTGGCGGAGCGGCCGGCGGCGGATCGGCCCGCGATATCTCGAGCCGCGCCCGGCCGGCGGGCCGCGCCGACCAGATCCGCCCGATCAGAGCGGCCGGCAGGATCACGGCCAGCGCCGGGGGAGCTCCGGCCGGGGCCCGCCACATGGAATGTCGAGATGGTGCCGCGGCCCCCTTCTTCCGCTCCGCCGGTCGAGGCGGCGGCCCGAACAGGGGGAGGATTTCGGAGAGGTTTCCGGTCGCCCCGGTCAGCCGCAGGCGGATCCCCTGACCGCGGGCGACCGTCCCCGAAAAGTCGCCGCGCGTCGATCCGGCCCTCATCGTTCCTCCCTTGAGGCGGATCGTCTCCCCCTCCGTCGTGAGGTTGGAGGTGACCTCCAGCGGGAGTTCGACGCCGCCGGCAGAGAGAAAGTGCCCGACCGCATCGACCACCCCGGAGCCTCTCAGGCTGCCGATCCCGGTGCTGTCGATCTGGTGTTGCCCGCGGTAGTGGATCGTTCCCTGCAGCGAGGGACCGCGCCATCCGGCATATTGGAGAACCTGGGCCGCGTCGACCCCGTCCACGCGCAATTCGGACGCGACGCTGTAGCGCTCTCCTTCCAGAACCACGTCGGCCGATCCGGTGACCTCTCCGCCGAAGAGGTGCGCGCGGATCCCCGTCAGGTGGACGCCGTCCTCGATCCTGATCTCCCCGCGCAGGCTCCCGGCTTCGAGCCCCCACATTCCCACGTGCGCCGCCTCGAAGGCCCCCTGGGCCTTCGCCACGCCGGACTCCCACGATCCCTTCAGTTGCGCCTCGACGCGCCCGGTGGGGGACGAATCCGCCGGGAGGAACGGCGCCAGTCGCTCCATCTCGGCGGCCACCTCGATCTCCCCCCTCAGGTCCACCCGGGCGCCCGTCTTGACCAGGCCGCCGCCGGAGATCGCGAACCCCTCGGCGTGCAGGCCGATCGCATCGAGGGCGACGCCATCGGGGGTCGTCTTGAAGCTCCCCTCCCCCCGGAGCCCTTTCCAGTCACCCCCAGGACCTTGATAGTCGCCGCCGGTGAACTCGAACCGGCCGTGCAGGTCCGCCCCCCCGGGACCGGGGCTGGCCTCGAAGCGCAGACCCGACAGGTGTGCGCGTGGCCCGTTGTGGTAGCCGATTTCGACCTCCGCATCCTTCACCTCGAGAGACGAGCCGGCAGGGAAGGTGCCGACCAGCGCCTGCCCTCCGCCCCCGCCGGCGACCTCCCGTCCCTCCGCCAGCGTCAACTGCACGCGCGGGCCCTCCATGACCACAATCATCGGCCCGTGGCCCCTCCCGATCAGGGTCATGACGCCGGCGCGGACGACGATGCCCCTCAGGGTCCCCTGCGCCTCCGAGCCACGGTTCCCTCGCTTCTCGATGTTGACCTCCATGAGGCGGAGCGTGGTCGGGAATAGGGAGAATCGGAGGCGGGAGATGCCGACCGTGCCTCCGACGGCGCGCGCTAGGCGCGTTTCGACGGCGCGTCGCGCCTTATCCTCCAGGACGTCCCTGAAGGAGCGGATCCCCAGGAGGATCGCCGCACCTCCGGCAACGGTCACCAGGACCACGGCGAGGACCTTCCGGCGCTTCACCTGCGTTCCGAAGGACCGGACCTCACCGTCCGGAAGGAGCCGACCCGCGGACGCGGGCCCCGTGAGCTCTCCAGAGGTGGGTGAAGGCGGAGAGGGCAGCGAGACGGCGGCGGATCATCAGGGTCATGAAGCATTCGTAGGCCACCCAGGCGAAATAGATCAGGGTGACCTCCTCGTGAAGGTGCGGCTGCACGAACTGCACACCCCAGAGCAAGAAAATGCCCCCCGCCTCGACGATGTGGAACGACATGTTGGAGAGAAGGAGCATCCCGAGCATCGATTGCGCGATAGTGAGGAGGATCTCCTTCTTCTGCAGATCGTCGAACGGGATGTGCGTCGGGGCGCCGACGCTGAGGCTGTAAACGACCGGGATCATGGCGGCCAGCATCGTCCACTGATTGATGTTGGCGGAAACCATGTTCATCAGCGCCATGGGTGCCTTGGCGCGCTGCCGGGCCCAGTAGATGGCGCTGATCTTCTCGGGGAACTCGGAGAGAAACGGGGCGACCCACTGGATGAACAGGTACTGCGAGACGCCGAAGTAGACGGCGAAGCGCAGCATGCTGGAAAGGAACGGTTTCGCCGAGACGTACAACAGCCCACCGCCCACCAGGAAGAACAACAGGACGATGAGGTTCCTCGGTACCCGAGACAGGCGCATGACGGCGCGCGGCACCGCCTCCAGTTCCTCCACCAGCACCATCTCCCGCGGCGGCACCTTCTGCAGAATCCAGAGGTAAAGCAGGTACATCCCGACCAGGAG
>JBIOWS010000227.1:0-5481 GCA_044868745.1 Candidatus Polarisedimenticolia bacterium | reverse complement strand
TCACGCAGGAACCCTCGATCCCCTCGCCACCGGACTCCTGGTCTTGATGATCGGGAAGGCCACACGACTCGCGAGCTTCCTTTCGGGAATGGACAAGACCTACCGCGGCGCGCTCCGGCTGGGGCTCGATACGGATACCTATGATCGGGACGGCCAGCCGAGCGGCCCCCCACGCGAGGCAAGGGTGGACCGTGAGTCACTGCTCTCCGTCTTCGAGCGTTTCCGGGGCACCATCACTCAAGTGCCTCCCGTGTTCTCGGCGAAAAAGGTCCGTGGGACCCCGATGTACCGTCTGGCCCGCCGACGGACGCCGGTCGTTCCGCCGCCCATCAGGGTCACGTTTCACAAGCTCGAACTGCTGGGATTCTCGGGGGACGAGGTGGAATTTGAGGCGCGGGTCTCGGCCGGCACCTACCTGCGTTCGTTCGCCCACGACGTGGGGGAGGCCCTCGGCTGCGGCGCTCACCTCCAGGCCCTGCGCCGGCTCGCCGCGGGCCCCTTCCAGATCGGCGCGGCCTGCCAGCAGGATGATCTCGTCGCGCTCGGGCTTCAGGCAGCGGGGCGACTGGTCCCGCTGGAGGACGTCCCTCTCGGCCTTCCGACGCTGGTGCTCACGCATGCCGGTGCACATGCGATTCGCCATGGGCGCCCGTGCGGCCTCAACGAGGTGTCGGCTCCCGGACCCCCACTGCCGGCCGGGCGCTGCCGGCTGAAAGGACCGGAGGGAAGGCTGGTCGGGATCGGCGAGGTATTCCTGTTCGCGCCCTCCGAAGCGCGCCCGATCATCAAGCCACAAATCGTGTTCCATGCCTGAGAGCGCTCCCGGCGGGCTGACGCGGGCGCCGGCCGGAGCCGGCCGCCTACCGGCGGTCGTTCGCTTTACAGGATCGGCGAATTGTGCTAAGGTCGTGACCTCATCGCGGGATATCTCGCATGCACGCGAGGGGTTAGCCAGCGCATGGCGCTCACAAAAGACAGGAAGACGGAGATTATCGCCTCTTACCAGACTCACCCGTCGGACACAGGATCTCCGGAGGTCCAGATCGCGATTCTGAGTCGCAGGATTGAAGACCTGACCGAGCACTTCAATGCGCACGCCAAGGACCACCACTCCCGCCGCGGTCTGCTCAAGATGGTTGGTACCCGCCGTCACCTCCTTGATTACCTGAAGGGCAAGGACTCGGACCGCTACCGAGAGCTGATCAAGAAACTCGGGATCCGCAAATAGGAAGCGCCGGATCTCATGGGACCGTGCCCGCGGGCGGATCCCCACGCGCAGGACGAGATCGAGTGGATTCCATCTTCGCTGTGCCTCTGAACCGGATGCCAACCATCGGCCCCGCCAGGCCGCATTTCTCACATTCACGTTCCGTCGCTCCGGGGAATGCCGTGCAAAGCCCGCGCAGCAGGCCGGTCGCATCATGGTGATGGCGTTCCCTTCAGCCGGCCCGGACGCTTCGTCGCGGCCCACACCCCGGTCCGCGGCCCGGACACAGACAACGCATCAGGACCGGTTTTAGGAGGATTCATTGATTACGACCCACAGCAGCGAGCTCGGCAACAGGACACTGACGATCGAGTCCGGGAAGGTGGCCAAACAGGCCGACGGCTCGGTGACCGTGAGATACGGCGACACCGTCGTGCTGGTGACCGCGACCGCGGAGCGGCGGGAACGGCCGGGGATCAACTTCCTCCCCCTCACCGTGGACTACCGCGAGAACACCTACGCCGCCGGGACGATCCCCGGCGGCTTCTTCAAGAGAGAGGGAAGGCCCAACGAGAAGGAGACGCTGACCTCAAGGTTGATCGACCGGCCCATCCGACCTCTCTTTCCCAAAGGCTGGTCCTTCGAGACTCAGGTCGTCGCCCTCGTTCTCTCGGCCGACCTGGCGAACGACCCCGACGTGCTCGCCGTGACAGGTGCCTCCGCCGCGCTGCACCTGTCGGACATCCCCTTCACCACTCCGATCGCGGCGGTCCGGGTCGGCCTGATCGACGGGCAACACATCCTGAACCCGACTTACGAGCAGATGGAGAGCAGCCGTCTGGACCTGGTCGTCGTCGCCAGCGCGACCGAGGTGATCATGGTGGAGGCGGGGGCAAGCGAAGTCTCGGAGCGCGAGATGATCGAGGCGATCTGGTTCGGACAGCAGCACTGTCGCACGCTCGTCGAGGCACAAGAGGACCTGCGGCGGCGGGTCGGCAAGCCCAAGCGCGAGGTGAAGCCGCGGGAGCTGGATCAGGAGCTGTACCGCCAGATCGAGACCGCCTGTGCGGACCGCCTCTACCAGGCGCTGAAGGTCCCGGTCAAGATCGATTCGTACCGCGCGGTCGCCGCGCTGCTTGAGGAGCAGGTCAGGTCGATCCCGCAAGACGACACCGTCCGGCGCGAGGAGGTTGTGTCGATCTTCAACGAGCTGCACAAGACGATCGCCCGACGCGAGCTCCTGGAGGCGCGCCGACGGTTCGATGGGCGCGCTGCGAACCAGCTCCGTTCGGTCTCGTGCGAGGTGGGTGTTCTGCCGCGTACCCACGGCTCGGCCCTGTTCACGCGCGGCGAGACGCAAGCTCTCGTCACTTGTACGCTGGGCACGTCCGAGGACGCGCAGCGTCTCGACTGGCTGGAGGGAGAATCGGAGAAGCGATTCATGCTGCATTACAACTTTCCGCCGTTCTCCGTGGGAGAGGTCAAGTTCCTGCGCGGCCCCGGACGTCGAGAGATCGGGCACGGGGCCCTCGCGGAACGCGCGCTGCTTCCCTTGATGCCCGACGAGGAGGAATTTCCCTACACCATTCGTCTCGTGTCCGACATCCTCGAGTCGAACGGCTCGTCATCCATGGCCTCGATCTGCGGAGGCTCCCTCTGTCTCATGGACGCGGGCGTCCCCCTGCGCTCCGCCGTGGCGGGCGCCGCCATGGGGCTCGTCAAAGCGGGAGCGGACTACGTCATCCTGACCGATATCGCCGGCGTGGAGGATCACTACGGCGACATGGACTTCAAGGTCGCCGGCACCCGCGAAGGGATCACCGCCCTGCAGATGGATATCAAGATCCAGGGGATCAACAGGGCCATCATGGAGGAGGCGCTGGCGCAGGCGCGTGAGGCCCGGATGGCGATTCTCGACGTGATGGACCGGACGCTCGCCCGACCCCGGGCCAACATCTCCTCGTTCGCTCCCAGGATCTTTACCATCCGGATCAACAAAGACAAGATCCGCGAGGTGATCGGACCGGGTGGCAAGATGATCCGCTCCATCATCGAGAGGACGGGGTGAAAGATCGACGTGGAGGACGACGGGAAGATCAACATCGCCTCCGTCGACGAGGCCTCGGCGCGCAAAGCGATCGAGATCATTCGAGAGATCACCGCGGAGGCGGAAATAGGCAAAACTTATCTCGGCAAAGTCACCCGCATCGTCAACTTCGGTGCGTTCGTCGAAATCCTCCCGGGGATCGAGGGGCTGCTGCACATCTCCGAGCTGGCGGAACATCGCGTCAAGGAGGTCAAGGACGAGATCAAGGAAGGCGAGGAGGTCCTGGTCAAGGCGATTGATGTGGATGGGGACCGCATCCGGCTGAGCCGCAAGGCGGTGCTGCGCGAGAAAAGGATTGCGGCGGGCGGCACGGAGCCCGAACCCGTGGCCGAGAGCGAGGCCGTGTCTTCGGGCACGCGCCGACCCTTCGGAGGCGGGCACGGGCGCCGGCACCACTCCTCACGCCACCGCTGAGGCACACGCGCGGGGCTGCCGGGCCGCCCCGCCGTCACGCGGCTCGCGGGACGGAGGCGACGTGAAGCTGGGTGATTGGTTGATCCGCAAGGGGAAGCTCACCGAAGAGCAGCTCGCGCGCGGCCTGCAGGATCAGGCGTTCTTCGGAGAGCGCCTGGGCAACAGCCTGATCAAGCTGGGCTACATCGATGAGGATACGCTCGGCGAGTACCTGGCCGACATTACCGACACCCGCTACGCCTCAGCCCGCCGCCTCGATAACATCCCGCCGGAGGTCATCGCGACCGTTCCCGCGAAGCTGGCGGCAAAGTACCGTATCGTCCCGATCGCCATCGACGGGCGCCGCTTGCACCTGGCCATGCGCGACCCGAAGGACCTGATCGCGCTCGACGAGATCGCCTTCCTGACCGGCCTGCCGATCGAACCGTTCGTGGCGACCGAGTTCCGCCTCGTCCTCGCGATCGAGCGCTACTACCAGGTCTCCCTGCGGGCGAAGACGATTCCGGTCGCGGCCGGATCCCAGGAGCCCGCCCGGTCTCACGTCGGCGCGCGACCGAAGGCCATGGTCCCGCCGGCACCCCCGGAGCCCGACATCGGCCTGGACGGCTTGCCGCTCAACGCCGATCCAGCCGACCTCGACCAGCCCTTCGTGAACACCCCGCCGGCGCCCCCGCCGCTCGACCAGGTGACCGAGGAGCCGATCCCGGTCTCGCTCGAAGCCTGGCGCGCGGCGCAGGCCGACCGTCCCGCCAGGGCGGCGGATCACCCCAGACAGGAAACGGTCGCGCCCATGCCCACTCCGGCGGCGGCTTCGAGGGACGGTGGGGGGAGCCCCGGCGTCGCGGTTCCACCGAGGGGCGGCAGCGCACCCGCCGCCGCGCCCTCCGCGGCGGTTGCGCAGGAGCCGACCACGATGGACGTGGTTTCGAAGCGTCTGCGCGAGGCGGAGACGCGCGACGAGGTGTTCGACGCGGTTCTTGATTTCACGGTCTCGAAATTCCGCCGGGCCGCCCTGTTCGTGGTCCAGCAGGAGCGTGTCCTCGGTTGGAGCGGGCGAGGCGGGGGACTGCAGCCGCTTCGCACCCGCAATGTCACCGTACCTCTCGACCGCCCCTCCCTCTTCGTCTTCTTCCGTTCCGGAGGGGACTACTACTACGGGCCGGTTCCCGACCTGCCCGCGAACGCGAAGTTTTATCTCGATCTCGGCTGTCCTCCGCCGGCGCGCGTTCTCCTCGTCCCGCTGGCGCTTCTCGGCAGACCGGCGGTGATCCTCTACGCCGACAACGGCCCCGAGACCGCCTTCGCCCCCGACATCCAGGAGTTCCGCAGGCTGCTGCAGAAGGCCGCCCTGGCACTCGAAGTCCTCATCCTGAAAAACAAGATCATGATGATCTGAGAGGCGCGGAGACCATGCCCGATCTCCTCCCTCCGCTCACCGAGGACGAGAAGCGCGCCCTCCTGGATCTGGCTCGCCGCGCCGTTCACGCGCGACTGACCCGCCTCCCCGCGCCAGTTCTCCCTGCCGCTCCCGCGAGATTGCTCGCGCTGCAAGGGGCCTTCGTCACGTTGAAGGCAGGAGACGACCTGAGGGGATGTATCGGGATCATCGTGCCGATCCACCCGCTGGCGGAAAGCGTGGTCCGCTGTGCCGCCGCCGCAGCCTCGGAGGACCCGCGGTTCCCGCCGCTGCTCGCTCCCGAAATCGACGGCCTCGCGATCGAGATCTCCGTGCTCGATCCGCCGTTTCGGGTGC
>JBIOWS010000226.1:0-2250 GCA_044868745.1 Candidatus Polarisedimenticolia bacterium | reverse complement strand
GGGAGCGCGCGTCGCTGGCTCACCGTCTCCTGGCAGCGCGCCGACGAGAGCGGACGCGCCAGGACTCCCAGCCTGGCGCTGCGCGAGATCGCCCGGCTGACCCTCGGCGCCGCCGACCTCGCGCGCGTGAGCGGGGCCGCGCTGCGCGTCCCGACCCACCCCGGCGAGGCCGGAGGCGACGCGGCCGGCCGCTTCGGCTTCCTGCCGCCCTTCCAGGCGCGGTTGAGCGCGGCGCTGCAGCTCGGCTCCCCGCGCCTCCTCCTCGAGGCACTCCGCTGCTGGCCCTCCGGGGGTCCGTCGTTGGACACGGAAACCCTCTGCGCCGGCCTGGAGATGCTCGGCGTTATCGAGGAGTTCGCCCCCGCCGATTTGAGCTTCGATGCCTTCGTCGGTGATGCGGCAGGCACGCCCCTCCCCTGGTCCCCCTCCCGGCTGGAGACCCTCGGCGCCTGTCCACAGCACTACTTTTTCCGCCACGTGCTCGGTGTCGAGCCGCTTCAGGAACCCCGGGACGAGTACGAGCTCGACCCGCTCGACATGGGAGTGCGCTGTCATGCGGTCCTGCGCGACGTCTACGGCCATCTGCTCGACAGCGGGGCGCTTCCTGGCCCGGGGGCCGATCCGGGGCGCGTGGTCGATCTGGCGCTGCGGCTGGCCTCGGAGGTCTGGGTGGACCGGACCAGGGATCTGGCCGGACGCCTGCAACGCTATCCCCTCCTCTGGGAGGCGACCTCCAGGCTCTGGATCGAGGCGCTGCAGCGCTTCCTGGCCCGGGACGTCGCCGACATCGCCCGGACCGGAAGCTGCATCGTTGGTCTGGAGCGGGAGGAGCGCACCCGGATCCCCCTGGACGCACCGGGGAGGGCGCTTGAGATCCGCGGTCGGTTCGATCGCGTCGTCCGGGGAGGCGACGGCGGGCTCATCGTGTCCGACTACAAATCGGCCGGCGAGCTCGAGAACCACGTCGCGCCCGCGCAGATCCTCAAGGGGACCAGGCTCCAGATGCCGCTGTACGCCCTGATGGCCGAGGCCCTGGCAGCGGCCTGGGGAGCCGCGGGGGCGAGCGTGCGCGCCGAAGTCCTGGGCGTCGGCCCCTCCCACGACGGGGGCGAGGACGATGACTCCCGCCGCGCCGTCCTCGACCCGCAGGGGCTGGACAGGATTCGCGCCGGCCTCTCCGAGACCCTCGGCGTCCTTGCGGACCTGGCCGCCGCCGGAAGATTTCCGCTCAACAGGGACAGCAGACTGTGCGGCTACTGCCCGTACGTCCGCGCCTGCCGGCGCTCGCACGTCCCGACCCTTTCCAGGATCGACGCGGCGCCCGGCGCCGCCGCGTACGCTCTGCTGCGCCGCAAGAGCACGCGGACTCCGACCCTGGCGGCGGTGCGGGCGAGTGCCGGGGCGGGACAGGAGGCATGAAGGCCGCGGCGGTGCCGACGCTGCCCGACGGGCGCGACCGCCGGCGCGCGGCCACCGTCCTCGACCGTAATCTCGTCGTGGTGGCCGGTGCGGGCACCGGGAAGACCGCGCTGCTGGTCGAGCGGGCTCTCAATCTGATTGGAGGGACCGGGTACCCCGTGGAGACGATCGCGGCGATCACCTTCACGGAGAAGGCAGCGGCAGAGCTTCGTCAGAGGCTGGCCGAGGGGCTCGACGAGCTGCGCGGGCTGGGGGCGGCCCGGACCGCGGCGGGCGACCTCGACGAACTGACCGAGGCCAGGCGCTCCTATGCATGGCTGCGCTCCGAGAGGACGACCTCCCCGGAACAGATTGCGGAGCGGGCCCTGCGCGCCCTGACGAATCTCGACCTCGCTCCCGTGTGCACGATCCACTCCTTCTGCTCGGAGATCCTGCGCCGGCACCCGCGGGAGGCGGGTGTGGATCCGTTCTTCCAGGTGGACGAGGGACCCGTCTTCGCGGATCTGCTCGAGCGCGACTGGGAGCGCTTCCTCGAATCGGAACTTCGGGAGGGGGCGGGTCGTGGCGAAATCTGGCGCAGGGCGTTGCTGCGCCCCGGCGCCCTGGAAGCGGCGCGGGACCTCGGCCGGGGGCTCGCTTCGTTCGCCGTTCCGTCGGAGGCGATCTCGTCGGACTATACCCCGGGCCCGGCGCGGGATCTGTTCGGCCAGGAGGTCGCGGTCCTGCGTGCCGCGTCGGTCCGCGTTCTCGGGGAAGCGGCGGGACTCAACCCGAATCTGGAGAGGCTGCTGCTGGATTCGATCGCCTTCATCGACGCGTTTCTCGAAGGCG
>JBIOWS010000225.1:0-2378 GCA_044868745.1 Candidatus Polarisedimenticolia bacterium | reverse complement strand
CACACGCGACAGGACGTGCAGGTCGCCCTGGACCTGACGCGCGCGGCCGGGATCGCCCTGCGTCCGTCCCTGATCCCCTTCACCCCCTGGACCAGGCTGGACGACTACTTCGACCTGCTCGACTTCGTCGACCGCGAGGACCTCGTCGATCACCTGGATCCGATCCAGCTCACCATCCGGCTCCTGCTCCCACCCGGGTCGCTCCTTCTGGACAGGCCGGAGATGAAGCCACACCTGGGAGCCCTCGATCCCGAGCGCTTCACCTACCGCTGGAGCCACCCCGATCCGAGGATGGATCGCCTGCACGAGGATTTGAGTGAACTTGTGGAGCAGGCGACGCTCGATCGCCGGGACCCGCGTCTCACCTTCCACGACATCGCCGAGCGCGCGGCGCGCACCGCCGGCCGTCCTCTTCCCGTTCCTCCGGAAGTGCGCCGCGACCGTGGACGCCCGCCGCGGTTGACCGAACCCTGGTTCTGCTGAGCGGAGCCGACCAAGGGTCAGTTGGACCCTTCTAGTCGAACTTGATGGACCGGACGATCTCTTCCAACCGGGCCATCTCTTCATCGCTCACGCCGGTGAGGATGAAGGAGAGAGCGTAACCCCGGCGGACCGTGGCAAGGTACGATTGGCGCGTCGTGGTCTGCGACCGGACTGCGAACTCCGCACGATGGAAGGTGGCGCTCCCGACGGCGAACTCGTACGGTTCCCTGACGACCTTGTAGGGGATCTGACCGCCGCTCAAATGCTGGATCAGATTGAGAAGGTAATCCTTCCCGGTCCTGACTCCCGGGGCATACGAAACCTTCTCCGCCATGACCATTAGTGATGGATTCGAGATCCCCGGTGTCCCGTAAGGGTGTTCGAGGATCGTGAGCAACTGGTAGGAGTCCTTCAGGACGGTCGTGGCCGCCGCCCGGCGCATGGCGTCCTGACCGAAGGCCGCCTCCTTCCCCACCCCCAGGATGTGCTCCTCGGTCTCCTTGCTCGCGACGCTCCAGGCGGCAGGAAACGTCAGCGAGAATCCGAAGTACCTGTTGGCGTAGGCGCCATCCGACAGTGCGCCGTCCGCGGGGGTGGATGGAGCGGGCTTTCTGCAACCGAGCAGGACGGCGAGGGCGACAGCGGCGACGACCCATCCCGTGGTGTGCCTTCTGGACCCCGGGTGTGTCGCCATCCGCTCCCCCACCCGGCGCGTCAGGAGCGTGGTCCGGCGTCCAGGATGCGCCGGATCGCTCCGACCGTCTCGGCCGGCGTGCTCGCGATCGTCACCTTTCTTCCACCGATGGCGCGGAAAAAGGCCACCCCTTCGGCGTGATCGCTCAAGATGACCACATGCCTGCCCGATTTGAGCGCCAGGGCGATCTCCGAGGCCGTCCCGACTCCCATGCCGCAGGCGACGACGACCTGGCTGGAGAGGACGTTGATGTTGTTGCGGGCGTTCCCGATGCCGGTGATGATCGCCACGTCCACCGCAGGCGAGATGCCGCTGTCGTCCGCCGTCGGAAGGACGCCCACGGTGAGGCCGTTCCCCTGCCTGGCTCCCCGGCTCGCTGCGTCCATGACCCCCTCCCCGCGGCCGCCGGTCAGGATGACGAAACCCTCCTGCGCCAGCAGCCGTCCGAGCTCGTAGGCGTTGCCCAGATCTCTCTCCGTGGCGCCCTCCCCCGGGCCCATGACACCGACGACCGCCCGTCTCATCTGGGGGCCGCGTGGAGGTCGATGAAGTAGTCGCCGCAGTGACGGCGGAGGTCGCTGACGAGCAGTGCGTCGATGCGGGGGAAGCCAGACCCACCCTCCACCAGGCCGCTGTCGAAGTGCGGGACATCCTTACCGTCAACCGTCAGCTTCAGGCGGAGCAGCTGCTGCGTGCCGGACGGGCCGCCGTGCCAGTAGATGCCGGCGCCCTCGACGGGGACCTCACCGAGATTCGAGTCCCCGATGGCAAAGCGGGCGTTCACCACGGCCAACTCGGTGAACAGCGACAACGGATCGCTCGGGAGCGGGACGAGCGCGAAGCTGCCGTGGATCGGCAGATCCCGCTCGCGCGGACAGCGCTCGCCGGTCCGGGACCCCCGGCGGAACAGGCTGCCGTCGAGCAGGGCGTAGGGCCGAATCTCATCGGGCGGGACCGGGCCCGCCCTGATCTCGAGGACGTCGATCACGCACCCCTGCGTTTCCTCCCGGACCGTGATGTCGATCGCCGGGAAGGGCGCGCTCACCGGCACCAGGCCGCTGCCGAACCGGCCCCGATCCCCCAGATCGAGGTCCATTTCCTGCATCGAGGGATCGCCGCCGATCCGGTACTCCCCGCTTCCCGCGATGTAGGCGTCGAACCAGTTCACCTCGGTCACGCGATAGACGGCGACCCCGTCCTG
>JBIOWS010000224.1:0-2985 GCA_044868745.1 Candidatus Polarisedimenticolia bacterium | reverse complement strand
ACGCACCCGGCGCGGGCGAACTCCTCCTCGAGGGCGCCCGCGCCTTCGGCGTCGAGACCCGAGAATGCCAGCCTGGCGTTCGACCCGGGACGGCACTCGAGAACCTGCATGCCGCGCGCCCAGGACGGGATCGGGCGCTCCAGGACCCAGTGCACCGCCTCCTCGTACTTCCTGCCGGCCGAGCGCTCGGAGGCGACCAGCGCGGTGACGCGGAACCAGGGGTGGCCGTCCAGAAGCGATACGAAGCGCTGGCCGACCGCACCGGTCGCCCCCAGGATCGCCACCGGGACTTTCTCGTCTTCCGCTGCAGGCTTCGGGACGCCGCGGGCCAAGGTATTGTCCCTCCTATGAAGTCCGCGCGATGGCGCGCGCGACCTTGAGGATGTCGGCGAAGGCGCCCGCCGCGGTGACCGCCGGACCCGCCCCCGGCCCCGAGACGGTGAGGGGCTGTGTGTCGTACCGGGACGTCCTGAACGCGAAAGTGTTCTCCGCGCCGGTGAGCCGCCCGAGGGGGTCGTCTCCCGGCACCTCCCGCAGGGCCGCCCGGCAGCCCCCGTCCACTCGAGCGACATAGCGCCAGCGCGCGCCGCGCATCCCCGCCTCGCGCCACCGGGCGGCGATCTCCGCGTCGAGTGCGGAGGACTCGGCCGCCAGGGCCGAGGTGCCTCCCGACCGTTGCAGGAGCCAGAACGGGGAGACATCCACCTCCTCCGGCTCGATCGATTGACCCGCCTCGCGCGCCAGGATGAGCGCCTTGCGGCCCACATCGGTCCCCGCGAGGTCGTCTTGAGGATCGGGCTCGGTGTACCCCAAGTGGCGCGCCCGTGCAACCGCTTCGGAGAACTTTTCGCCCCGATCCAGCGCGGCGCAGAGGAAGTTGAGGGTCCCTGAGAAGCACCCTTCGATCGCTTCGATCCGGTCGCCGCTGTCGATCAGGTCCCGGAGCGTCCCGATCACCGGCAGCCCCGCGCCGACCGTCACCTCGTAGAGCCAGAAACGGCGTTGACTGCGGCAGGCCTCCTTGACCATGCGGTAATCCCGGAGCGGTCCCGACAGCGGCTTCTTGTTGCAGGAGACGATGTGAAAGCCGGAAGCGATCGCCTCGCAGTACAGACCGGCCATCCCCTCCTCGGCGGTGGCGTCCACGAGAATCGCCGGGCCGCGCAGGGCCCGCGCCGCTTCCTTGACCAAGCGACGTCCGTCATGGCCTGCTCCCGGCTGCAGCGCCGCGCGCCAGCGCGACAGGTCGAGGCCGGGGACCGCGAAGGCCGCCTCGGTGCGCCCCGCGATGCCGGCGTAGACCAGGTCGACACCCAGCCGGTCCTGCAAGGCCGCGCGGCGGGCCGCGACCTGGTCCACCAACGCGGAGCCGATCGCCCCTTTCCCGAGCTGAACGAGGGAGACGCGGATCGGCATCAGCGGCCGCGGCTGCCGACGAGGCGGAGGGAGGCGCGGCCGACGTTCAATCGGTCGTGGATGGCCCGGACGGCCGTACGCATGTCGCGCCCCCTGATCACCACGGTGATGTTGTACTCGGAGGACCCCTGGGCGATCGCCACGACGTTGACGCCGTGATCGCCCAAGGCGCTGAACACCCGGCCGGCGATGCCGTGCTGCCCTCTCATCCCGGCACCCACCACCGCGACGGCGCACATGTCCCGCTCCACGGTGATGCGGGCAACCTGCTCTCCCAGCAGCCCTCGGTCCCGGAAATCCTTCTCCAATGCGCGCATCGTCCTCTCAAGGTCTTTCTGGATGATGGCGAAGGAGATGTTGTACTCCGAGGACGACATCGAGATCATGTAGATGTTGGTCCCCGCCTGCGCCACGGGGGTGAGCAGCCGCAGGATCATCCCGGGCTGGCCGAAGATCCCGGTTCCCTCCACGGTGACCAGCGCCATCCCGTCGATGCTGCTGACCAGCAGGGGCGCCGGCCCGCGCCGGGAGGGGCGGGCGCTGATGAGCGTCCCGGGTGCCGCCGGTTTGAAGGTGTTCTTGATCCGGATCGGGATGCCGGCGCGCCGCGCCGGGGCCATCGTCTTGGGGTGGATCACCTCCGCTCCGTAATGGGCCATCTCCGCCGCCTCCTGGTAGGAGATCCGCGGCACCAGGCGGGCGCCGGGGACCAGGTCAGGGTCGGCGGTGCAGACACCGTCCACCTCCTTCCAGATCCAGATCTCCCGTGCCCTGAGCGCCAGGCCGAGGATCGAGGCGCTGTAGTCGGAGCCGCTGCGGCCCAGCGTGGTGGTGGCCCCTTCCCGCGTGCGGCCGATGAAGCCGGTGACAATCGGCAGGCTCCCTGCCCGCGACATCGGGAGAAGCGCCCTGCGCAGGTGACGCGTGCTGGCGTCGAAATCGACCGCCGCGGCGCCGTGGCTTTCGTCGGTGACGACGTGATCGCGGGCGTCGACGTACTGGGCGCGCAGCCCGATCTCGCTGAGGTGCGCAGCGACGATCCGCGCCGACAGGCGCTCGCCGAAGGAGGCGATCAGATCGAGGGATCGTCGGCTCAGCTCACGCAAGAGAAGAACGCCGCGGCAGACCCCCTCGAGCTCGGTGAACAGCGTCGCCACGTCGCGGACGAGCCGCTGCGGCCCAGCCTCGCCCAAGCCGAGGAGACGCACCACCTTCAGATGTCGCGCCTGCAGGCGGTCGAGCCGGCGGCGCACCTCGCGGGGGGATCCCCGGGCGGCGTAGTTCGCCAGGGCGATCAGGTCATCGGTCACACCGGCCATGGCGGACACGACGATGACAGGCCGGCGGCCCGAGAATCGCCTGATGATCTGCCCGACCTGGCGGATCTCGGCGCCGCCCTGCAGGGAGGTGCCGCCGAACTTCATGATGAGCATTAGTACCCCGACCGGTATGCAAAAAACTTGAGGGGAGGATCGCTCCTCCCCTCGGCGCATCGCCCTCACCCGGCGATCCTAACCCCCGTCCCCCTTCTGGAGGGGTTTCACATAGGGCCCGGGCTGGAAGCCGGGG
>JBIOWS010000223.1:0-12348 GCA_044868745.1 Candidatus Polarisedimenticolia bacterium | reverse complement strand
CCGTCCTCCCCTCCCGTTCCGTGCACGATCGGGAAGATCACGTCCAGGGGCCGCGCCGGCGCGCCGGGCCGCGAGCGCCGACCGGAGCGCGCCACGAGCGCCCGGCTCGACCGCCCGCCGTCCTTGAGCGCCACCAGGCCGCCGACGGAGGGATCCGCCGGGAGGGTGTAACGCGTCCCGGCGGTCACCCAGCGTCCGGTCTTGCTGACGCCGATTGGCACCACGTCGTAGCGCTTCGGGTCGAGCGCCGCCATGATGGCCCGTGCCGACTCTATCGAAACCTCGTGCTCCACCGATCGCCCGCCGAAGATCACCCCGACCCGGATCCTCGGGCGGCTCCCGGGTGACCGGCGGCCGCCAATCCCCGCGCGCGCCTTCCGCCGTCTCACGAGACCCCTCCTTTCGCAGCCCGGAGACTCGCGCCGGCCGCCAGCAGAACGGGGGCCAGCCGTGCCATTTCGGCCGGGCGCGCCCGCAGCCGCACTTCCAGGTGGCCGTCGTTCCAGGCGCTGTGCACGATCGTCACGGCCCGCCCGATACGCGCCAGCAGCCCCGCCTCCGCCGCCGGGATCGACACCGTTTCCTCGACCAACGGCTCGCCGAATTCCGCGCGCACTCGCGTCTCGAGCAGATCCGCCTGCGCCGGGTCGAGAGCGGACATGAACAGTGCCCCGGGATGATCACAGCGCAGACTCTCGATCGTCGGGCGCGGGGCGGCATCGACCTTGTTGAACACGAGGAGGCACGGCCGGTCGGTCAGCCCCAGGTCCTCGATGGTCGCAAAGGTGGTCTTCAAGTGATCTTCCAGGGCGGGCGAGGAGGCATCGACCACGTTCACCAGCAGGTCGGAATCGGCGGCCTCTTCGAGCGTGCTCCGGAATGAGGCGACCAGGTGGTGGGGCAGCTTGCGGATGAACCCTACCGTATCGATCACCAGGAAGGGAGGCCGGCCCCCGCGCTCGCAGCGGCGCACGAGCGGATCGAGGGTGACGAACAGTCGGTTCTCGACCGGCGCACCCGCGCCCGTGAGCAGGTTCATGATCGTCGACTTTCCCGCATTCGTGTAGCCGACCAGGGCGACGCGCGGCACGGCGACCCGCCTCTTGCGGCGCTCCTGGCGCTCCCCCTCGATCCTCTTCAGGTCCTCCGCCAGACGGGCGATCCGGCTGCGGATGAGTCGGCGGTCGATCTCCAGCTGCGTCTCGCCGACCCCACGCTGACCGATCCCGCCGACCTGCCTCGAAAGGTGGACCCACTGCCGAGTCAGTCGGGGCAGGAGGTAGCGCAACTGGGCCAGCTCGACCTGGGTGCGCGCCTCCCGCGTGCGGGCGCGGCGCGCGAAGATGTCCAGGATGAGGCCGGAGCGGTCGAGGATCTTGACCTGGAGCGACTTCTCTAGATTCCTCACCTGGGCGGGCGAGAGATCGTCGTCGAAGACGATGAGGTCCGCCCCGCGCGCCTCGGCCAGCAGAGTCAGCTCATCGACCTTGCCGCGGCGCACCAGGGTCGCGGGGTTGACCAGTCCGCGGTCCTGCACCACCGCGCCGACAACCTCGGCTCCTGCGGTTGTGGCCAGGAGGCCAAGCTCCTCCAGGTGCTCTTCGGCCACGGCCCGATCCTGGCGCTTCCGGCAAAGCCCCACCAGGATGGCCCGCTCGCGCCTGGGGGATCGAACGGCTGGCAGACGACTCACGGGGTGATCTTAGTCCCCCGTTCGGGGGCCGTCAATGCGACACGCGGAAAGCTCACGGGAGCCGTGAGGCGGCCCGGGCCGCTCAGAAGACGCTGACCTCGGAGTCGAGGAACGGAGCGAAGAGGACGGAGTTCAGGAAGAGTCGGTTGAGCCCTCGGAGCATCAGGCGGAAGTTCGGATCGTCGGCGAACAGGATCAACTTCCCCTGGCCGACCTGCTCCTCCACGAGGTACGGCGTCCCGGAAATCCTCTTCGGCGTCGTCGGCCAGAGGAAGCCGCCGATCCGGAGACGCTCGCCGGCCGCATAGCGGGCCACGTTCGATCCCTTCTTGGACGGGTTGAACACCAGGTCCGAATAGACCAGGACGGCCGCCGTCCGGCCGTATCCCATGCTCAGATAATGATCGGGAGAGAGCTCGATGCGCAGCAGAGACCCCGGGATGGTCTCGGCCTCCCACTCCTCCCGGGGCGAGGAGGGCGCTGCGCCAGTGTGTCCCTCCGGCTCCGCTTCCTCGGCAACCTCTTTCTCGCACTTCTCCTCCCCCATCGGGGTGGCGGTCGTCAGCCCGAACCGGCAGGAGGCCAGGAAGGCCGCGCCGCGGCGGATGCCGACCAGGACCCCTCCGAGTCGGGCCCAGCCCTTCAGGGCTTCGATCTCCGGCTCCCGGACCGCGTCGGCGTAGGACGATCCCCATTCGTCGCCGTCGGGAAAGACGATGACGTCGTACTTCCGAAGGTCGGCCTGCCCGATCCGGGACAGGGGGAGCGGCGTGAACGGCAGGCCGTACTCCCTCTCGAACATGAACCAGATCGCCCCGTACGAATTCGGGTCGGTCCCATCGCCGGCGATGACCGCGACCCGGGGCAGACGGATCATGCGGACATGAGACGATCCGAGCTTCACGCCGCGGTCGGTCCAGGCGCTGTCCACCGCCGCGACGTCCACGCCCAGATCGCGGGCGCCGCCTGCCACCGCCTCGGGCAGCGAGGCGGGGTTGCGTTCGCTCCTGGCGACGATCGTCCCCCGGGACCAGTCGCGCGTGCCGATGCCGAATTCCTTATCGGCCACCGCGAGCGCGTACCCTTCGCGCAGGAGTCGCACCACCAGCGCCAGACCGGCGTTCGAGTCGCCGGGGATGAGGTAGCCGTATCGCCCCTGCCCTCCCAGGACGCGACCCGCCGCGTCCGGACGCTCCTCCCCGACCCGGTCCGTGGCGACGCGCGGATCCGACTCGCTCCAGAACGCCTCCGTCCCGAAAGCCACCGGGAGCGACCAGGCCGTGATGTCGTAGAACTCCCCCTTCAGTTTCCTCTCCTTGCGCTTCTTCTGGTCCTCGACGAAGGAGACCGGCAATTCCGGGTCCTTCTCGAGCAGCGCGTGCGCGACAGCGGAGGCGGGCTGGGCCAGCGGCACAATGTAGGTCCCGGCCGGGAACGATCGTCTCTCGGCCTTGGCGTCCTCATAGTCGTGCACGCGCTCCAGGGAGAAGGGCTCCTTCGCCCGCCGCACGTCGATGCCGTCCTGGGTCAGCACCGACACGAGCGACCAGGCGCGCCCGGGGTCGCTCCCCGGCGGAATGAGGTAGGCGCGGATCCCCCGGTGCCTGCCGCCCTCCAGATTGCCGCGACGGAAGGCGTAGAAGTCGCGCAGCTTCTCCTCGCGACGCTCGGCGGTCGTGCGTAGCGTCTGCATCGTGGCGATAAAGTGGTGGTGCACGCCGTCGCGCAGCGTGAGCAGGGTGCCATCCTCGCGCTCGATGCGCAGGCCGTTGCTCCCTCCACCATCGGTCTCGAAGGTCATGCCGACGGCGCCATGCAGATTGGGGTAGGTATCCCAGTAGCCGAAGTAGAAGTCATCGAAGTATTCGCCGGCGAAGTAGCTCCACCCGAACCTGTCGAACCCCTCCGCGATCGCCTTCCCGAAGAGGGCGTGCCACTTCAAGGTCGTATCGGGGACGTTCCGATTCACCGGCTCGACCACGGGGGGGAAGAACATCGTGACCGTCTCCCCGTGGTGATCCACGAACACCTCGGGTTGCCAGCGGAGATAGGCGCGGCCCATGGCCCTGCTCTCCTGCTGCGTCATCAGTCCGGCGTCGCGGTTCAGGTCGATCTGGTAATGGTTGAAGTTGGTGTCCAGACCCCAGGGCGCATGGTGCTCCAGCGCCTCCGGATCGGGCGAACCGGAGGGGCCGGCCGCGAAGGCGTTGTAGAAGCTCACGAAACGCTCGCGGCTGTCCGGGTTTAGCGCCGGTGTGACGATGATCACGAGCCGGTCGAGGATCGTCCGGGTGATCTCGTCCGTCCCGGCGCACAGCTGGTACATCGTGGCCATGGCAGCCTCGAGGGCCGCCGTCTCGTTGCCGTCATTGGCGTAGTTCATCCAGGCGATGGCCGGATTGGACTGGACGATGCGCTCCCCCTCCTGGGGGCCGGACAGGGTCCGGGGGTCGGCGATCTTGAGGTTGTTATCCCGGATCGTGTCCAGCGCCTCGAGGTTCTTGGACGACGTGATCGTCGCCATGTACAGCGGCCTTCCTTCGTACGACTCACCGTAGGTGGAGACGCGGATACGGTGGCAGCCGGTCGCGAGGGCGCGCAGGTAGCCCTCGAAGCGCGCATAGTCGGTGACGCGGGCGCCGATTTCGTATCCGAGGACGGAGGCGGGCGTCGGGACCTCGGGGTCGTACGTCCCGTCCGGCCACCAGACAGGGGCGGGCGAGGCGGGCGGCGGGCCGGCCAGAGCGGCGGGCGCGCACGCCAGAAAAAGCACGAAAGGGATCGGCAGGGGACGCGGCGGCCGCATCGGCTTCCTCCCGGAGGGACCTTTCAATGCGAGGGTGACAGGCCGCCGTCCGCGTGGAGCAGCCCTTCGACCAGCGCCTCGTAGTTGCGCGGCAACGCCGTGCCCGCGTAGCGGATGATGCCGTCCTTGTCGATCAGGAAGTTCTGCGGGATGCGCGAGATTCCATAGCGGCTCGCCATGGAGCCGTCCGCGTCGAAGAGGATCGGGTAGGTTACCCCGTAGTCCCGGGCCACGGCCCGGATCATGTCGGGTGTCTGGCTCTGATTGACGACGACCCCCAGTACCCGAAGCCCCTGCTCACCGTATTTCTGGTAGACACCTCGCAGCCTGGGGATTTCCTGAAGGCAGGGGACGCACCAGGTGGCCCAGAACACCACGTGCACGACGCTTTTGCCGCGCATCTGCTTGAGGCTGTGGGGCCGGCCGTCCAGGTCCTTGAGGGAGAAATCGAGCGCCTGGCTGCCGACGGTCCGGCCGGGACCCGGCCGCCGCGACGGCAGTTTCTGCGCCGGCGTCACGGAAGGCGCCGCCAACGACAGCAGGGCCGCCAGGACGAAGACGGGCCGGCAGGATCGCGGGGCGCGCAGGGCCGCAGTCAGACGAAATCTCTCAGAGGATGAGGTCGATTTTCTCGACCAGTTTGTCCTTGGGGACGTAGCCGAGGAGCTGGTCCCTGACCTTTCCTTCCTTGAAGAAGAGGACGGTCGGGACCGACATGATGCCGTACTTGACGGCGATCGCCTGGGACCTGTCGATGTCGAGCCGGGCCACCTTGAGGCGACCCACGTACTCCGTCGCGATCGCCTTGACGACGGGCTCGAGGCGCTTGCAGGGGCCACACCATTCCGCCGAGAAATCGAGCAGCACGGGAACCTGGGACTTCAGGACCTCGGCGTCGAAATTCTTGTCGTTCACGTCGACCACGGCGCTCAAGACAATCCCTCCCTTTCCGCCAACGGCAACGGATTCAAGGACCCTCGCGCTTGTTGCGAAGCGCGGCATTATAGCACGAACACCGTCGCGAGCTTTCCCACCCGCAGGCCGCGATGGTTCCGCTGCTCGCCCACGAAGCGTGATCGCAACGCCTCCGCATCGCGATCCGACAGAGCCTCCAGCTGCCGGAGCACCTCGAGCGCGGCGCTGAAGCGCGCCCTCTGCCCCTCGCCGTCGGCGATTTTGATCGCGATTCCGATCCCGAGCCCGTCCCGCTCGAATCCCAGGCTGTACACTCCCTCCGCGCCGACCTTGGCGATGAGGCCGCCGCGGCCGACCTGCATGAGGGCGGTGCACAGACGGTCGCTCCCGGCCACCATGTCCGGCCGGCGGCGCATGACCGCCACGGCCCGTCCGGCCGACGCGGCGATCCCCCCCCGCAGCGGAGGACCGGGAGCGATCAGACGCGCATACATCAGCGCCGCTCCCCGCAGCGGCACGGCGAAGGTCGGCGCGGAACAGCCGTCGATCGCCGGGAGCGCCCCTCCGGCGCCGACCCCTGCCAACTCCTCGATCACCTCGCGTATCCGCACCTGGACCGGGTGGGTCCCCTCGAGATACGAGGCGACGGGGGCGCCCAGATGCACCGCCAGGGCCAGCATCCCCGCGTGCTTGCCGGAGCAGTTGTTGTGCAGGGACGTAGGCGCGCCTCCGGTCTCCTGAAGGCGCATCGCCGAAGGGCGGTGGAATGGCGGGTGGGCCCCGCACTGCAGCGCCTCCTCGCCCAGGCCGATTTTGCCGAGAATCGATCGGACCGCCTCGAGGTGGGGCGGCTCGCCGTTGTGCGATCCGATCATCACGGCGATCTCCCCGTCGCCGAAACCGAAGCGCTCGGCGGCCCCCGACTCGAGGAGGGGCACGACCTGGGCCGGTTTGGCGGCCGAGCGGAGCACCAGGATCGTCCCCGGGTCCCCTGCCCGGGCGATCGTCCGACCGGTCGAGTCCACCACGGCGATCGTCCCGTAGTGCACCGATTCCAGCGCTTCGCCGCGCCAGACCTCCACCAACGGCACGTGTCCGTAGGCTGGGACGGGGCTAGACTCCGGCTCACGCGTCACTGTGGATCTCCCGAGCGCGGCGGCAATTGTAGTCCAACGCCGCCCGCCGCCCCGCCGGAACGTACCGGAGAAAAATCCCTGGCCCGAACGCGCACCGCGACCGTAGAATGTGCGGGCACCGGGGAGTTCCTTGGCCGAGCCGTCCATCCGCCGCCTCGCACGAACGCTGCTGCCGCGGGAGCAATGGCGTCGCAATCAGGTCGCCGTGACCACCGCTGCCGGGATGGTCTTCCTCGGCTTCACCCTGGTCATGCCGTTCCTCCCCTTCTACGTCGAGTCCTTGGGCGTCCGCGGGGTCGGGAAGATCGCTCTGTGGTCCGGAATCCTTCTGACGGTCAGCCCGCTCCTCGCCGCCGTCCTCGGTCCGTTCTGGGGCCGGCTGGCCGACCGGGTCGGGATGAAGATCATGGTGCAACGAGTGCTGTTCACGATCTCCGCGCACTGGGGCCTGATGTACTTCGCCACGAACCTCTGGCATGTGATGGCGTTGCGCATCCTGCTCGGCATGTTCTCCGGGTTCGGGACGATGTCCGTGGCGCTGGTGACCCAGGGCTGTCCCCGTGAGCACATCGGCCGGTCCGTCGGCTTGCTGCAGGCGACGCAGATCCTCAGCACCGCGATCGGCCCGTTCTTCGGCGGCCTCCTGGCGCACGCCATCGGCATCCGCGCCACCTTCCTGGTCACGTTCATGCTCTGTTCCAGCGCTTTCCTGTTCGTGATGGTTCTGTATCGCGACACGATCGCCCCCGCGAAAGGCCGCGAGGCCGAGCCGATCGTATTGCCACAGGAGGGACCGGTCTCGGCGGGTGTCCGGGCCGTGCTGACGCGACCAAGAGGTTCCGCCTCCCGGCGCAAGCCTGTCGTGTCGTTCCGCCAGATCCTGACGCTGCCGCTCTTCCCCCAGCTTCTGGCGATGCTTTTCCTGATCAACCTGGTCGACCGCTCGCTGTTCCTGGTCGTGCCGCTGTTCATCGCCCACCTCGCCCCGCAGAGCGCGGCGATCGAAGCGACGGCCGGCATCGTGATCTCGGCCGGCGCCTTCGCCAGCGCGGCCTCGGCCTACTACTTCGGCAGACGGGCCGCCCGCACGGCGCCGGTCCGGCTCCTGGTCTGGAGCCTGGCCGGAAGCTGCGCCTGCATCCTGCCCCTGTCGCTTTGCCGCTCGATACCGCCGTTCGCCGCCCTGCGCGTCTTTCTCGGCCTGGCGGTGGGCGGAGCGGCCACGCTGGCCTACACGATCGGCGGAACGCTCATCCCCAATCAGGCCCGTGCCACGGGTTACAGCATCCTGTCGAGCGCCGCGATGCTCGGCGGGGCGATCGGACCGACGCTCAGCGGCCTGCTGACATCGATCGATCTGCGCGCCCCCTTCCTGGTCGGGGGCCTCGTCTACCTGGCCCTGTCCGTGCACAGCGCCGGCGTCTCACGGCGTCTGGCGCGGAAGCGCCCCGTCGCCGCGGTGAGCCCCATGGGGGAGGAATCGTGACGCGCGCCTCGAGGCGGGACGCACCACGGGTTGTCAAGCTGCCGAACGGACTGACGATTCTTCTGCGCGAGGCCCGTCAGGTGCCGCTGGTGTCGGTCTGGTGCTGGTACCGCGTCGGCTCGAGGGACGAGAAGCCGGGGACCACCGGCATCTCCCACTGGGTCGAGCACATGAACTTCAAGGGAACCCGGACCATCCGGAAGGACGACGTGACCCGCATCGTCGAGCTCGCGGGCGGCACCTGGAACGGCTACACCTGGATCGACGTCACCGCCTATTTCGAGACGGTGCGCAGCGACGCCCTGGAGGCGATGCTCCGTCTGGAGGCCTCGCGCATGACCGACTGCCTCTACTCGAAAACGGAGATCGAGCGCGAGAGGACGGTGGTCATCTCCGAGCTTCAGGGAAGGGAGAACGACCCCCGCACCCACCTCGAGAGAGAGGTGGCCTGCACGGCGATGCAGGCCCACCCCTACCGCTGGCCGACCATCGGCATCCTCTCCGACCTGCGCGCCATGACCCGGGACGATCTGTACCGGCACTACCGCGCCTACTACGTGCCGAACAACGCCATCCTGGTGCTGGCCGGCGATTTCGACACGAGGGAGGCGCTGCGCCTTGTGCGACGGTACTTCGGCCGGATCCCGAGGGGCGAGTCCCCCCCTCCGGTCAGGACAACCGAGCCCGAACAATCCGGCGAGCGGCGTCTCCTGGTGCGACGTCCTGCGGGAGCCGTCTACCTCGACGTCGCCTACCACGCCCCCGCGGCGAGGGAGAACGACTTCGCCACTCTGCTCGTCACCGACGGCATCCTCGCCGGAGGGCCGACCATCAACCTCTGGTCGGGCCAGGACGGACGCGGGCCCAGCAAGTCGTCCCGGCTTTACCGCGCCCTGGTCGAGTCGGGTCTCGCAAGCGAGGTCGGCACCTCCGTCGTTCCTTCGCGCGATCCCTACCTCTACAGGATCCTTGCGACCGCCAGCGAGGGGGCCGACGCCGCGAGGATCGAGGCCGCTCTGCTGCGGGAGATCGACCATCTGGCGCGCGAGGAGATTCCCGAGCGCGACCTGGAGCGGGCGAAGAACCAGTTCCTCGCACGCTACGCCCTGGAGGCTGAAAGCGTCACCGACATCGCCCATCAGCTCGGCTTCTTCGAGACGATCGCCAGTCACGCCTTGCTCCTGGACCTGCCGCGTCGCGTGCGCGGGGTCGAGGCCGGAGACGTCGCGCGGCTGGCCGCGACCCGCCTGGACGAGCTGCACCGTACGGTCGGGACTCTGGTCCCGTCCCCGGCACGCCCGCCCCGGGCATGAAGCCTCGTCGCGCCGTCCTCGACAACGGCCTGGTGGTCATCGTTCGCCAGGACCCCGCGGCTCGGTCGATCACGGCGCAGCTGGTCCTGGCGGCCGGTGCCGCTTTCGATCCCCCCGGGAAGGAGGGAACGGCGGAGCTGGTGTCCGGCCTGCTGGATCGTGGCGCAGGCGGCTTGACGGCCGGGGCAATCGCCGAGGGGTTCGACTTCCTGGGAGTCTCGTACCTGGCGCGCGCCCGGCGCGACACATTGGAGATCGAGGCGCGCTTTCTCGCTCCCCATCTGGCGTTCGTCCTCGGTCGCCTCCGCCTCCTGGTCGCGGATCCCGCCTTCCCCGAAGCGGAGGTCGGCCGCGAGAAGGCCCAGTTGCTGACGACCATCGCCGAGCGGGAGCAGGACACCGCCGTCGTGGCCGAGGAGGCGCTGGCGTCCGCGCTGTTCCCCGAGGGCCACCCGTACCACGCTCCACGGACCGGGACGCGGGAGAGCGTGCGCGGCATCGGCCGGGACGATCTCCTGGCCTTCCACCGCGATCGCTTTCGCCCCGCGGGGACGGTCCTGGTCGTCGCCGGGGACGTCGGGCCGCAGAGGGCGGTCGAACTGACATTCCGGGAGTTCGGATCGTGGCGGCCGCGAGGGGCCGCGCAGGCGCGGCCGGTCATCCCCGACCCCCCGCCGCCCAACGGTCGTGTGAGGATCGTCAAGCCGATCGAAGGGAAGACCCAGGCCGACATCGCCCTGGGCTTTCAGGGCCTGCGGCGGAGCTCGCCCGAGCTCCCGGCAGCCATGGTCCTCAACAGCGCCCTGGGAGAGTTCGGCCTGGGCGGGCGGCTGGGGATGGCGATCCGCGAGCGGGCGGGCCTCGCGTATTATGCCTACTCTCACCTGGCGCCCGGGCTTGGAGCCGGGCCGTACTTGGTGCGGGCCGGTGTCGCCCCCGACCGCGTCCGGCGCGCCCTCGACCTGATGCGACGGACGATCGCGGGGGTCCTGGCACGCGGCTTCACCGCCGCCGAGGTGAACGACTCGAAGCGAGCCCTGATCTCCTCCGTCCCGCGTCGGATGGAGACGAACCGGGACGCGGCCGCGTTCCTGGCCGATTCGGAGTTCTACGGTCTGGGGATCGATTACCCGGAGAGACTGCCGGAGCTGATCGCAGCCGTCGCCCGCCGGGAGATCGAGGCCGTGGGGAGAAAATACCTGACGCTCGGGCGACACGTCCTCGTCGTGGCCGGCCCGGCGATCCATGAGGAGGACCTCGGATGACTCGTCTGCAGCCCGCCCGGCTTCTCGCACCTGCCTTGGCACTCGCCCTCGGCCTGTCCTTCCCCGCTCCGGATGCGCGCGCCGCGCCCGACACTCAAGGCGCGCCGGGGACTTCCTACGACCTCCTCCTGCGCGGGGGACGGATCGTGGACGGCAGCGGGAACCCGTGGTTCGAGGGGGATCTGGCGATCCGTGGCGACCGGATCGCCGCCCTCGGATCGCTCAAGGGGGCCCGGGCGAAGCGAACGATCGACGCGCGCGGCCTGGTCGTCGCCCCGGGATTCATCGACATGCTCGGCCAGTCGGAGTTCAACGTCCTGGTCGATCCGCACGTCCGCAGCAAGATCACCCAGGGGATCACCACCGAGCTGACCGGAGAGGGGAGCTCGGTGGCACCGATGACGCCTTTCACCATCGAAGAGGTCCGGCCCTCCCTCTCGGACCTCGCGATCGACATCGACTGGCGCGACTTCGAAGGGTATTTCAGGCGCCTCAGGGCGAAGGGGTCGGCGATCAACTTCGCCCACCTGGTCGGGGCGACGCAGGTCCGCATGGCCGCCCTCAAGAGCGACAACCGTCTGGCGACGCCGGCCGAGCTGGAGACGATGAAGAAACAGGTGGCCCGCGCCATGGAGCAGGGCGCCTTCGGCCTGTCGTCCTCCTTGATCTACACGCCGGCCATCTTCGCGAACACCGACGAGCTGGTCGAGCTGGCCAGGGTCGCCGCCCGCTACGGCGGGTTCTACGCCACCCACATCCGCAACGAGGGCGACCGGCTCATCCCGGCGATCGACGAGGCGTCCGCCATCGGCGAACGGGCGGCGATCCCGGTCGAGATCTGGCACCTCAAGAGCTCCGAGCGGCAGAACTGGGGGAGGATGCCTGAAGCGCTCCGCGCCATCGAAGCGGCTCGCGAGAGGGGCGTCGACATGACGGCCGACATCTACCCCTACCCCGCCTCGGCCACCGATCTCACCGCCTGCCTTCCCCCCTCCGCCAAGGAGGGGGGCACCGCCGCGATGCTCGGGCGCCTCAAGGATAAGGCGGCGCGGCAGCGCATCCGGGAGGAGATTCTCAAGCCGGCGGAGAGCTGGGAGAACTTCTTCGCAAGCACCGGACCGGAAAACATCCTGATCGCCGGCGTCCGCGCACCGTCCAACAGGAAATTCCAGGGGAAGAGGCTGTCCGAGGTGGCGGCGGCGCGCGGTGTCGATCCGATCGACGCCATGTTCGACCTCCTGGTCGAGGAGAACGGCACCGTCGACGCCATCTACTTCGCCATGTCGGAGAACGACGTCAAGACGGCGATGGCGGCGCCCTGGGTGTCTTTCAACTGCGACGCTCCGGGGGCCCAACCCGCGGGCGTCCTCGGCCAGCGCATGACCCATCCGCGCGCGTACGGCACCTTCCCGCGCATCCTGGGACGCTACGTGCGCGAGGAGAAGGTCCTGAGGCTCGAAGACGCCGTGCGCAAGATGACCTCCCTCGCGGCGCAGCGGATCGGCATCCGGGACCGCGGCCTGCTGCGCGCCGGCCTGTACGCCGACGTGACGGTGTTCGACCCTAAGAAGGTCATCGATCGCGCCACCTTCGAGGCGCCGCACCAGTTCTCGGAGGGGATCGTCTACGTCTTCGTCAACGGGCAGGCCGTCGTCGAGCAGGGTCGCGTGACCCAGCGGCTCCCCGGCCGAACGCTGCGCGGACCGGGCTACCGATCGCCCGAGAGCACCGGGT
>JBIOWS010000222.1:0-3166 GCA_044868745.1 Candidatus Polarisedimenticolia bacterium | reverse complement strand
TGTTGTTGTTCAGGAGCAGCAGGATGTCGGAGAGGGGAAAGATCCGCAGATCGCCCGACAGGACAGGGGCGCTCATGCGCGGATGCTAGCACAGCGGGTTGACCGGAATGCCGCGCACGCAGTAGGTTATAGGCACCGCTGCCCCCGGCGCACCAGCCAGCGAGGAGAGCCGTGCGAGACGTCTGGTCCTCAACCTGCGGGCTTGCTCGCCCGGTGGGTCCGTGAGCTTCTCTCCTGGCGCGGAGGAGGCCGCCAGCTCCGCAGCCACGGCACAGGCCGGCAACGAGGAACAGTACCGCATCCTGTTCGAACGAAACCCGCATCCGATGTGGGTCGTCGACCGGGAGACGCTGGTCTTCCTGGCCGTCAACGACGCGGCGGTTTCCCACTTCGGGTACTCCCGGGAAGAGTTCCTCGGCATGTCCCTGCAAGACATCCGCCGCGGGGAGGACCTGCTGGACCTCCCGCGGTACTTCTCCTCGCCGGAGGCCGCGCCGTCCCCTCCGCCTCTCGGCCGGACCGGACCGTGGACGCACCGCAGGAAGGACGGCGCCCTCATCGAGGTGGAGATCGCCTGGAGCCCCATCAACTTTCTGGGTCGAGAGGCTTATCTGACGCTCGTGGACGACGTCAAGGAGCGCCGGCAGGCCGAAGCGAAGCTCATGAAGAGCGAGGCCCAGCTTCGCGAGGCGCAGCAGGTCGCCCATCTAGGAAGCTGGGAGTGGGACATCCCCACGAACACCGTCACCTGGTCCGACGAGCTGTATCGAATCTATGGTCTCAGGCCGAAGGAAATCCCGATGACCTACGAGGGCTTCCTGGAGCGCGTCCATCCCGAGGACCGTGATTTCGCGCGCCTTACGGTCGAGAAAGCGTACGGCGACCACCAACCGTTCGAGTTTAACCACCGGATCGTGCGGCAGGACGGGACGATCCGGACGATCCATGCACGCGGCGAGGTGATCGCCGACGGCTCCGGCTCCCCAGTCCGCATGATCGGCACCGGCATGGACGTCACGGAGCTCAGGCGCGCAGAGCAGGACCGCGCCCGCCTGCTCGAAAGCGAACGGGCCTCAAGGGCCGAGGCGGAGGCGGCCCTGCACAGGCTGCGCGCCATCCAGAGCGTCAGCGATGCGGCTCTGGCGCATCTGGCTCTGGACGACCTGCTCCGGGAGCTGCTGGCGAGGATCCGGGCGGTCCTCGCGGCCGACGCCTCGACCGTCCTGCTCATCTCCGGCGACGGGTCGTACCTGTCGGTCCGGGCGTCCCAGGGACTCAAGGGGGAAACGGCACCGGCGGCCCGCATCCCCGTCGGCCGGGGGGTCGCAGGCCGCATCGCGGCCGGCCGGGAGCCACTGATGGTCGAGGATCTTGCGAAGGTGGAAGTGATCCGGCCGGGGCTTCGCGACAACCTCCGTTCGCTGCTCGGGGTGCCTCTCGTCGTCGAGGGACAGGTGATCGGGGTCCTGCACGTCGGGACGCGTCGGCCGCGCCGCTTCACCGACGCCGACATGAGACTCCTTCAGATCGTCGCCGACCGGGCCGCACCCGCCATCGACCGGGCGAGGCTGTTCGAGGAAGTCCGCCAGGGGCGCGAGCGTCTGGAGGGCCTCTCGCGCCGCCTGGTGGAGTTGCAGGAGGCCGAGCGGCGGGAGATCGCCCGGGAGCTGCACGACGAGGTGGGCCAGCTACTGACGGGCCTCAGCCTGCTCGTCAGGAGCACCGAACGCCCCACCCGCCCGGCGGCGGGGCGGGGCCAGGGGAAGCGTTCGAGCACCGATCCGAGACGGGGCCGCGACCGCCGCACCGAGATGAGCGTCCTCGTGAACGAGCTCATGGGGCGAGTCCGCGACCTTTCGATGAACCTGCGACCGGCGATGCTCGACGAGCTCGGGCTTCTCCCGGCCCTTCGCTGGCACTTCGAGCGCTATACGTCCCAGACCGGGGTACGCGTGAATTTTCGTCACGCCAGCCTGGAGCGTCGGTTCAGGACCGAAATCGAGACGGCGGCATTCCGCATCGTCCAGGAGGCGCTCACGAACGTGGCCCGGCACGCGGGCGTCGGCGAGGCCAGCGTGGATGTCCGGGTCGAGGACCGGCAGCTGCGGATTCGGATCGGGGATCGGGGCGGCGGCTTCGACGCCAAGGCCGCCGCGCTCGGTGCGAGTGGCCTCACCGGGATGCACGAACGGGCGCGGCTTCTGGGCGGCCGGCTGGCGATCGATTCGGCTCCGGGATCCGGGACTCAACTGACGGCCGAGCTGCCCCTGCGCGGGGTGGCGGGCCGCAGGACCACCGCCCGGCGTGTCCGTGGCGGACCCCGTTCCGCCGGCTCTTAGTCACGCGATCGTCACACGTCCGTCACAGGCTCATCCCCTCCGGGGCGCGACGCTCCAGCGGGAGCAAATGATGACGCAGACCGTGCTGGTCGTGGATGACACAGGCCCTCGACGCTTTCGTCAAGCGCGACCCGGCGCTGGCTCGCCGGGTCCTGGCGGACGACGACGCGGTGGACGACCTGACGGTCCAGCTCTTCCGCGAGCTGCTGACCTACATGATCGAGGACCCGAAAAGTGTCAGCCGGGCGCTCCGTATCACCTACGTCGCCTGGTACCTTGAACGAATCGGCGACCACGCCACGAACATCGCCCAGATGGTGATCTTCATGTGCGAGGGGCGCGACGTTCGCCACCCGGGCCTCCGGGCCGTGCCCGGAGGGTCGGAGACCGATTAGCCCTGGAGCAGGCCCCATCTCCGGCGGACGCGCCTTTCCATGGTACCGAAAACGAGTTGGTCGCTGAGCAGGCCGAGAGCGATGATGATCACGATGACGGCCACGACCTGGCTCATATCGTTCAACTCGCGCCCCATCATGAGAAGATTCCCCAGCCCCGGCAGGGTGTAGAGCAACTCCCCGGCCATCAGCGAACGCCAGGCGAAGGACCAGCCCATCTTCATCCCGGTCACGATCGAAGGAAGGGCCGAAGGCAGAATGACCGAGTAGTACAGCTGCCAACCGCGCGCGCCGAGGTTGCGCGCGGCGCGCAGGTACACGGGTGCGGTGTTCCGCACGCCATCTTCGGTGGACTGCGCGATGGAGAGCACTGCGCCCATGACGACGACGAACACGATGGCCCGCTCGTTCAGCCCGAACCACAACAACGCC
>JBIOWS010000221.1:0-2291 GCA_044868745.1 Candidatus Polarisedimenticolia bacterium | reverse complement strand
CCTTTCTCGTCTTGTGGATCCATCCCGCCGCCGCGAGTCGGTGCTGGCGGGTCGATGCTCGCGGGAGCACCGGCAGAATGCGGGATTTTATAGAGGTTGCGCGCCCTACGGTCAAGAGCCCGAAATGCTAAGCAGCGCGCGCCTTTCTGAGCATGACTCTCGGGAAGGCGCGCCGATTGCCACATCCGCGCGATCCAGAAATCCGAATATCGGCCCTGTCCCGCGGGTGGCGGCGGAACGTCGAAGGAGAGGTGGGTTGTGGCCCTTCAGGGAGTCGAGGGGCTGGCGTTGTTGTCGTTGCCGCCGCCGGCGATGGCGACACCCGCACCGACACCCAGCACGGAGAGGAGGAGGATGCCGTTCCGGCTTCTCCAGAAGCTGCGAGCGGCGACAGGCTGCTCCGATCCCCCCACCTCGGAGGCGGCCCCCCTGGGCGCCGGCAGTCCGCGGACGATGCGGGTCGGCGGCTTATGCGGCTCCACGGCATAGTCCACGGGGACGCTGCGGCCCTCCTCGAGATCGACCAGGTTGTCGGCGACGAACAGGAGACCGCCCGATTCGATGACGATGTCGTAGGAGCCTGCGGGGAGGCCGTTGATCTCGTACGACCCGTTCGAGCCGGTGACGTTGCTGGGGTACTGCTTGCCGGTCTTGACGTTGACCGCGGTCACCTTCCCCCCTGCCAGCTCGCTCTTGCCGTCGGGCTCGTACAGGACGCCGCGGATGCTGCCTCGGCCTTCCTGCGCCGCGGCCCGCGTCGCCAGGGGCGGACCGAAAGCCAGGGCGAGCGTCAGGACGGTCGCCGCCGCCTGGCGGATGAGAGGAAGCCGGCGATTCAGCATCGGGTCACCCCCTGGACAGACTCGGGAGTCCTTATAGGTGAACGCCGCCGCGGGAGTCAATAGCCTGGACTCCCCGTCGAACAAGAGGTCCCACGGAGCACGCCACAGAACGGCCGCCGCTCAAGCGGTGCGTGGGGAGGGAGGAAATGCCCGTGGCTCTACGCCTTCATGAGGGCGCCGGCGATCAGCAGCGCCCAGACCGACTTGCAGACATCGAAGTCGCTCAGCCGGGAGGTGTCGCAGATCTCCTCGAGCGAATGCGGCGCGTCGCACAGCGCCAGCAGCTCATTCTCCTCGGGAACCAGGGGAAGCGCGCGCACGATGGCGGCCATGTCCTTGGTGGTGCGGTACTCGGTGTTGAGACCGCCGACCTCCTCGTAGACTCTCGCCCAGGAGGTGATCCTCTTGACCCCCTCGATCACCATCGCATCGCCCGAATCGCCCACGGTGATCGTCTCGTCGCTCTTCGGCTTCGTCTCGAAGGTGTACCGTCCGCGGGTCCATTGGAAGATCGTAAAGACGATCTCCCGGACCTGGATCCTGATCCACTTCTCGATGTCCGAGGGCGTCAGCATCTTGTAGCGCACCATCACCTCGCCCAGCCGGTCCTTGGTCACGACACTGACCTCGAGGGCCTTGAGGAGATCCTTCAACGGCAGGACGTTTTCCCTGAGGAGGATCTGGTTGAAGCGGTCGTCCCGCTGATTGGAGGAGGCGAACAGCACACGACCGTCGCCGAACTGGACCGACTTGCGCATCGTCTGGTCCGTGACCGTGAGAGCTCCGGTCGCCTTGCCGGCGGAGAACTCGTGGAACAGGTAAGGGATCGTGTTCGATCGGATCTCCCCTTCGCGGACGGTGCCGGAGGGGCGTGGCTGGTGCGCTGCCTGGCTCTTCATGCTGGGGGAATCTAACCTCCGCTCATACGGCTGTCAATCCATCACGCGCAGCATGCGTGCGGCGGCGGCGGAGGCGGAAGGCCCGTCCCCCGACTCCAGCGTGGCCCCCTCCGCCGACGAGGCCGCGGTGAAAGCGGTGTGGGCCGCAGCCGGATCACCTTTCCTGAGGGCGCACAGCCCGCGGTAGAACAGCGCCGTTCCCTTCGAGATGCCGGTTCCCTCCGGCAGCGACCCCCGGGCGAATCCCTCCGCCTGCGCCTTGTCGTACGCTCTGAAGTGCATGTAGGCGACGCCGAGGTTCAACAGGGCCACGCCGCGGTCCGCCTCGTCCGAGGCGGCTCTCGAGCGCAGGCGGAACTCGGCGAGCATCCGGTTGTACAGCATGGAGGGATCGGTCAACGGGATCACCACGGGGCTCTCCCCCGGCGCCATCCGGACGGTCCGCGGGCCCTGGGCGTCATCGACGGCCAGAACCGCGGTCGCCTGCAGACCGGCCGGGCGCGCCGTCTCGGTGGCCAGCGCCTGCTCGACCTGCCGGACGGTGGGGGTC
>JBIOWS010000220.1:0-4406 GCA_044868745.1 Candidatus Polarisedimenticolia bacterium | reverse complement strand
GGAGGAATCCGCTCCGGAGGTGACGGAGACGGACGGCAGCACGCCGGATCAGAGCCCGGAGCCCGCGGCCGGCAGCGATGCCCTGGGGGCGCTCGAGGACGACTCCTATGGCCCCGCCAGCAAGATTCAGGAGATGCAGGCCGTCGAGGATGCCGGCGAGGCGGAGGACGACGAGTTCATCAGCGAGCATTTCACCGAGGCGGAGGTCTTCGTCAAGTATGGTCTCGTGGAAAAGGCCAAGGAGCAGCTCCTCAAAATCCTCGGGAAGCACCCGCGTCATGTACCGTCGCACGCCAAACTGAAAGAGATCTTCTACGACGAGGGGGACAAGGAGAAAGCGGTCGAAGAGTGTCTCACGTTGGCCGAAATCATGAAGACACGAGGCCGCCGGGAGGAGGCTCAGGATCTGGTGAACGAGGCGATCCGGATCGACCCGAACAATCCGCGCCTCCAACAGTATGCCAGCGGAGCGCCGGCAGCCGCCCCTCCGGTGGCAAGCTCAGCCCCCCCGCCGCGGGTGACGAGCGCTGCGAGCCGGGTGCCCACTGTGAAGCCCGGCCGGCCCGCACCGGCCGCTCCGCGCGAGCTGGAGATCGAGCCGGTCGTCGAGGAGGAAGCAGCGGAGCCCGCGCTGGAGATCCAACCGATGAGGGGGGGACCCGCCGAGGAGGTCGAGATCGAAATCGAGATGCCCGAACCTCCGCCGAAGCCAGCTCTAGCTCCGGCCCGAGCAGTCAAGGCCGCGCCTCCCAAGCCGGTGCCTGAGAAGATCGAGGAGGAGACGCCGGAGGACTTCATCGGCGGGCTGTCGCTCGGCGGGGACGACGAGGGCATCAGCATCGAAGGCGGAGAGGACGCGACGACTGGTGCTGCGGCGGGCGCCGCAGCCGCGGCGCGCGACCCCGACCCGGAGAAGCTCGGGGAAGTGGACTTTTACATCGAGCAGGGTCTTCTCGAGGAAGCCCGTGCGGTCCTCTTCCAACTGCAGAAGCAGTACCCTGGGAGCCAAGAGGTCGCGCAGCGCTTCGAGCGGGCGAATCGCCCCTCGCAGGAGGCTCCGCCTCCGGCGTCGGCTGCCGTGCCGGAGGAGGGGTCGGGGCTCGATCTGGACGTGGAGAGGGCCTTCGGGTCGCAGACGATCAGCATCCCGACGCCGTCCCGCCAAGGGCCGGCCCCGCGCGCCTCCAAGGCGAAGCCGGTCTTCAAGGTGGAGACGGCCGAGCCGGAGCCCCAAGGAGACTTCTTCGACCTCGCGTCGGAGTTGGATAAAAGCCTGGCGGAGGCTCAAATCGCGGTCGAGGCGCAGGAGCAGGAGGCGATTGAAGGGCCCGGGCATAGCCTGGAGGAGATCTTCAAGGCCTTCAAGCGAGGGGTCGAACAACAGGTCGATTCGGAGGACTACGACACCCACTACAACCTCGGGATCGCCTACAAGGAGATGGGTCTCATCGACGAGGCGATCGGAGAATTCCAGTTCGCCGCGAAGGACCCGGCGCGCACCGTCGAATGCTGTGGCATTCTCGGACTCTGCTTCCGCGAGAAGGGGATGCACCAGCTCGCCCTCAAGTGGTACCAGAGAGGCCTGGACATGCCGGGGATCGGCGAGAGGGAGGCGATGGGCCTGCGTTACGATGTCGCCGAGGTGTACAGAGATCAAGGCGACTACAGGAAGGCCATGCAGATCTACACTGAGGTGTACGGCATGGATTCGACCTACCGAGATGTCGCGACAAAGGTCAAGGAGATGAAGAAACAGTTGGGCTGAGCACGCCTCCGCAGCCTCTCCGGACCCCATCCGTCGCCGCCCGAGGACCCACCTTGAAGCTTGCCCGTCGAACCCCCGCAGCCCCGCTTCGTCTACCCGGCATCGATATCGCCGGATTGAAGGCGGGTCGATATTCGGACGCCTACTTTCTGAATGCCGCCCGGGCCCTCGGCCGGGCGGCGGGCGCTGACGAGAAGTTCTCGGGATTCCACCCTGCGCTCAGGGAGAACGCCGGCAGTCTGAGGGCGTACAGCCCGGGGGATGCCGAGGTGGAGATGCAGTTTTTTGCCAGGAGACGACCCCGCTTCGTCGCGGCAGGAGTGCCCCTGGCGTTAGGATTACTCCGTGACGGCGTGCGCACGCCCGACGGCCGTGCTCCTTCCGGTGTGCCGAGGCTCTCCGCGATCGCCGTTAACGAAGGCAGCCTGGTGCTCCCGTTCGACCCGGTCCTGGTCGTGCGCGGTCGCTACCGATCCTTCGCCCATCTCGAGACGGCAATTCTGGGCGTCCTGACTCGTGCGAGCAGAGTGGCGACCAACGTCCTGGAGGCGCTGACAGCCGCGAGGGGAAAGCCGGTGCTGTTCTTTTCCGCCCGATTTGATCTGCCGCAGGACCAGGCGGTGGACGGCTACGCTTATCGGCAGGCGCTCCATGCCTATGCCTGGCGGACCGGGGAAAAGGTGGTGCCCTATGTTTCAACCGAGGCGCAGATGGAGCTGTGGGGTGGACGGGCTTCGGGGACCATCCCTCATGCGTATGTGCTCTGCTACCTGGGAGACACCGCTGAGGCCTTGGCCGCCTTCTGCAGGCACATGCCCCCGTCTGTCCTGCGGGTGGCCCTGGTGGACACCACGAATGATTGCGTCGGTGAGACGGTCAGGACAGCGCGCCGCCTATTCGAGGAACACCTGCGGCACCTTCGCGCCGGACGGCTCGACGATGCGAAGCGCTATGTTCTCCACGCTGTCAGGGCCGATACCTCTCAGGACCTTCGGGATCGGAGCGTGCCACCCGCGCTCGGAGCCGGGATGGATCGCGGGGTGACGCCGATCCTTGTGCGACTCATCCGCCACGCGCTTGACGGGGTGCCCGCCATGCTTCGGCTTCCACAGAGGTGGCGCACCCACGCCGAGCGTTATTTCCGCTCCGTCCGGATCGTGGCGACCGGCGGCTTCGACCCGGAGAGGATCCGTCTCTTCGAACGTCGACGGGCCCCGGTGGACATTTACGGAATCGGCTCGTATTTCCTGCGCGGGCCGGCGAACGACTATACGGCGGATGTGGTCAGGGTCAAGATCGGCGGCAAGTTTGTCGAGGTGGCCAAGGCCGGCCGGCGTCCCAGGACCAACCGTGCCCTCTTCCCGGCCAGGCTGCGATGAATCGCCGCCCGCGACGCGTGAAAGGCCTGCGCATTCTGCGGAGGCTCACTCCGTCCGGCCCCGGCTTCCTGACTCTGGAGCGGTACCTGGCCAGGAACCTCTATGAAGCGGGCGGAGCGTCGCGGCCGTACCGATTCGAGGTGGTCCACCGCCGGGGGCTCGACGCCGTGGCGGTCATTCCTTACTTCTTTAAAGCAGTCCGCGACGGGGGAAAGCAGAAGCGCCGGAAACTCATGGTGGTTTTCAAGATCGGATTCCGCCCGGGGATGTACCTCAGGTCGAAGATGCATCCCCCAGAGCCCGATCGTCGGAAGTACACGTACGTTTTAGAGGCGGTGGCTGGAAGTATCGAGCCGGGCGACGATGGCGCACGGGGGATCGACGCCCGAGCACGAGCTGAGCTCCTCGAGGAGACCGGAATGAAGCCCAGGGAGGCTCGTCTGATTCGCCTCGGATCGGGGTTCTTCCCGTCCCACGGCCAGTCCACGGAGAAGGTACACCTGCGCGCCTGCGCGATCGATCCCGTCCGAGCCTCAATGCCGATAGGCGATGGCTCGGTGAACGAGGACGATTCCGGGACCTTCATTATGGAAGCGGGACGCCTCCTGGAGGGTTGCAGGAAGGGAATGATTGAGGATCCCAAACTCGAGATTGGTGTCACCCGCCTCTGCCGCCTCCTGAGCTACAGGACAGTTCGGGCGCTACGGTAAGGAGCCCACAGTGGCCCCACTGTCCGTTGGCGGACGCCGTGCGGGCCCGAGACTGCGCGCTTGGGCGCACCTCGAGCGTTCGCTGCCCCGAGTCGTCAGAATCGCTGCAACACGTGTCCCACCTCCGTTCCCACCCCTGATCGCGCCCAAATTCTAAACGCAGGGCGCCAGCGAGTTGTCTGACCGTCTCTTCTGCTGACATCAGGCAATTGATTGAAACGAAAGAGCTAAATCAGTCGGTCGGCAAGATCGCGTCAAAATAGCCGGCGGCCGTGCCGGATGATGGCGTCGATCACACTGATCAGCCGCCCGATGCTCACACTAATAGTCAAGCGTTACCAATCGTTTATGAGTTGGCCGTGGATTGAAATCATGCTCATGCGGCCTGCGGCACATAATTTGCTCATAGCGCTGCCAGTACTTAAGGACCGATCGACTAACTCTCGGGTGGATGGGAAGAGCAAAATGAGCAATTACCCCAGCGGCCGGTGTCAAAACCCTCACTTCCCCCTTCTCCCCGTACCCCAACCCCCTCCCCCAGAAAACAGCAGA
>JBIOWS010000219.1:0-4024 GCA_044868745.1 Candidatus Polarisedimenticolia bacterium | reverse complement strand
GCCTCGGCCGGGGACTTCGTGACCATCTTCGTGTCGATCGAGACCATGGCCCTGTCGTTCTACGTGCTGGTGGGGTTCCTGAAGGCGAACCGCAAGTCGAACGAGGCCGCGTTGAAGTACTTCCTGCTCGGGTCGTTCTCGACCGGAATCTTCCTGTACGGCATCTCGCTCATCTACGGCACGACCGGCACCACCAACCTGGGTCTCATCGGCATCTCGCGGGCCAAGTTGGCGATGGAGGCGGGCCAGGCGCCGATCTTCCTGCTGGGCATGATCCTGGTGATCGTGGGGCTGGGGTTCAAGATCTCGGCCGTGCCGTTCCACATGTGGGCCCCGGACGCCTACGAGGGCGCCCCCACGCCGGTCACCGCGTTTCTTTCCACCGGCTCGAAGGCGGCGGCGTTCGTCGTCCTGCTGCGCATCTTCTCCTTCAGCTTCCTGAAGCTCGGGGACCGCTGGGTCCTGCTCCTGGCGATCCTGTCGGTCGGCAGCATGACGGTCGGGAACATCGCCGCCATCCTGCAGGACAACGTCAAGAGGATGCTGGCCTACTCCTCGATCGCCCACGCAGGCTATCTCCTGCTGGGCCTCGTGGCGGTCGGCCGAGGGGACACCGTCGAGACCCGCGAGTTCGGGCTGCAGTCGGTTCTCCTCTATCTGCTGATCTACTCGTTCGTGAACATCGGCGCCTTCGCGCTGGTCATCACACTGCGGCGCGAACAGGTGGTCGGGGACCGCGTGGTGGACTTCGCGGGCCTGGCGCAGCGCGCGCCCTGGTCCGCGTTCGCCATGCTGGTCTTCATGCTGTCCTTGGCGGGGATCCCGGCGACCGCGGGATTCGTCGGCAAGTGGTATCTGTTCGGGGCGGCGGTCAGGGCGCACTACACCTGGTTGGCGGTGGTGGCGGTCGTCAACAGCGCCATCTCGCTCTACTATTACGCGCGCATCGTCGTCAACATGTACATGAAGGCGCCGGAGGATGAGGCCCGCCTCGTCCCGTCGCTCGGCCAACGAGTGGCGATCGCGGCCTGTATCGTCTTCACGCTGGTCTTTGGGATCTATCCCCAGCCGATCATCGTCTTCGCCCAGAAGTCGATCCTGGCCCTGGCGCCCTGGGCGTCGTGACGCGGCGCGATCCCCTGGCGGAGGTGGCGAGATATTCCCAGATCGGCGTGACGCTGCTGGCGCCGATGCTGGTGCTCGGAGGGCTGGGCTTCTGGCTCGACAGGCGGTGGGGGACCACGCCGTGGCTCCTGCTTGCCGGTCTGGTCCTCGGGATGATCATCGGCTTCGTCAATTTCTTCCGGCTTGTTTTGCCCGCGAAGGGGAGCGAGTCGGGCCCGGGGCGCTGCGGGCGGTGACCCGTTGATCATCCGCCACGCCGCGGCGATCGTTTTGCTGGCAACCGTCGCTGTGGCCTCGGGCTGGATGTTGGCCGGTCAGGTCGATCCGGCGAGGCTGCGCGGGGCGCTGATCGGGATCACGCTTGCGGCCTGCGGGTCCGTCGCGGGCATGGCGCTGACCGCCTGGTCGTTCGACCGGAGCCAGAGAGTCTTTCTGTCGACCCTGGTGATCGGCTTCTTGGGCCGCCTGTTCGGCTACGGAGGAGTCCTGATCTACGTGATACTGAAGACGTCGATCGATCCGGCTGCCTGCGCGCTCGCCCTGATGGCCTCCTATGTCGTCTTCCAGGTCATCGAGGTGCGCTTCGCGCTGCGCGGGCTGTCGAGGGGCCGGGGATGAGTTTGCTCCTGGCCGGACACGGAGCCGCAGCCGCGAACGGGGACGCCTTCGACCCCAGCGAGTTGGTCGTCCATCACATCACCGACTCGCAGATCCTCGAGATGCCGTTCGCGGGCGAAATCCACCTGCCCACGCTGCATCTGGGCCCCTACGACCTGCCGATCACGAAGCACGTCGTCATGATGTGGATCGCCTGCGCCATCCTTCTGCTCCTCCTCTGGGCGGCGACCAGGCGCCGAAGTCAGGCGCCGAGGGGGCTCCAGAATCTCATGGAGATGATCATCGTCTTCGTGCGCGACGAGCTGGCACGGAAGAACATCGGGCATCACGGAGACAGGTTCGTTCCTTACCTTCTCAGCACCTTCGTGTTCATCCTGGCCTGTAATCTCCTGGGTCTGGTCCCTCTGGCGGCCACCGCGACCGGCAATATCGGCGTGACCGCCGGGCTGGCCGGAATGGCGTTTCTGATGATCCAGGCCGCGGGGGTACGCGAGTACGGACTTGTCGGTCATATCAAGAACCTGGTTCCACCGGGGATGCCGGTCTGGTTGCTGCCGATCATGATCCCCGTCGAATTCCTGGGGATGCTCACCAAGCCGTTCGCTCTGTGCGTGCGGTTGTTCGCAAACATGATGGCAGGACACGTGGTGATCGCGTCCCTTCTCAGTCTCATCTTCATCCTGAGAAGCGTCTGGATCGGCGTCTTCCTCTCGCTGCCGTTCGCCCTGTTCATCAGCGGGCTCGAGCTTCTGGTCGCCTTCATACAGGCCTATGTGTTCACGATGCTGACTTCGCTGTTCATCGGCATGTCGGTGCACCCACAGCACTAGAGCGATAAGGAGGGTCCGAGCATGGAGCTGGGGAATTCGCTGGCGCATTTCGCGGCGGGAATCGGGGCGGGGCTGGCAGTCATCGGAGGGGCGGCGGGGATCGGCCGTCTGGCCGCAGCCGCAATGGAAGGGTCCGCGCGGCAGCCCCAGATCGCGGGCGACATCCGGACCACGATGATCATCGCCGCCGCTCTCATCGAAGGCGCGACCTTCTTCGCGGTCATCGTCTGCATCCTGCTGGCGTTCAAGCAATAGTCGGGAGGTCGTCATGGGATCGAGCCTGATCACGCCGGATGTCGGCACGGTCTTCTGGACCGTCCTCACCTTCGTCATCCTGGCCATCCTGCTCGGACGGTTCGCCTGGAAGCCCCTGCTGCAGGTCCTGCAGGAGAGGGAGCGGATGGTGCGGGAGTCGATCGAGCAGGCTCAGAAGGCCCGCGCCGAGGCCGAGGAGGCGGTGCGCAGGAACCAGGAGATCCTGGCCGGCGCGCGCCGCGAGACCGCGGCCATCATCGAGCAGGGCAAGCGCGAGGCAGAGACGCTCAAGATCGAGATCCTGGCCCAGGCGCGCAAGGAGTCGCAGGACCTCGTCGAGCAGGGGAAGAGGCAGGTGCAGTACGAGCAGAAACGCGCCGTCGAGGAGCTGAGACGCCAGGTGGCGGACCTGGCGATCCAGGCCGCCGAACGGCTCATCACGCGCTCGCTCGACGACAAGAAGCAGCGCGAACTTCTTGACGAGTACGTAAGGACCCTCAAGGTCATGCGCCCGGAGGACGGCCCCCGCTAGGGGGCGCCGCCCGGGCCCCCCGCCGACCATCGTGGTGATCCCTTGATACGCGTTCCCGTCAGACTGCGGCGAGTGCTGGACGAATCGTACGAGGTGCGCATCGGACGGGGGCTCTCGCCGCGGATCTCCGTCGATCTCCGCAAGCGGCGGCTGGGCCGGCGCTACGTGATCGTCACCGACGCCCACCTGCACGGCAAGGGAGAGTCGATGCTCTCCACCTTCCGCCGCCGGGCGCTCACGGCCGACCTGATCTCCTTTCCGGCGGGGGAGGGGAGCAAGTCCCGCCGCGTGCGGGACGAGGTCGAGGACGGCATCATCGCCCTGGGGGCGGATCGTGACACGGTCCTGGTGGCCCTCGGAGGCGGGGTGGTCGGCGACCTGGTCGGCTTCGTGGCCGCCACCTTCAAGCGCGGCGTTCCGCACGTGCAGATCCCGACGACGCTCATCGGCATGGTCGACTCGGCGATCGGCGGCAAGACCGGGATCAACCATCCGGCGGGCAAGAACCTGATCGGCTCCTTCCACCAGCCAGCCGCCGTCTACATCGACGTCGATTACCTGAAGAGCCTTCCTCCGCGCCACTTCGCCTCGGGGTTGGCGGAGGTCGCGAAATGCGGTGTTGTCGCCGACCCCGGGCTGTTCCATGCCCTGGAGTCGCGCCCGG
>JBIOWS010000218.1:0-2588 GCA_044868745.1 Candidatus Polarisedimenticolia bacterium | reverse complement strand
GCGGAAGCGGGTGTTACGACGCTGCCCCCGTTGGACCAGTAGCGGGGCGTAGCGCAGCCTGGTAGCGCACTTGCTTGGGGTGCAAGTGGTCGCTGGTTCAAATCCAGTCGCCCCGACCAATCCAACCAAGACGAGGGCCTTCCGGCGTGAGAGTCGGCCGAGTGCGCTCTGGCCGTTCTCTGCGGTCGCAACGGTCGTGCCGGCGGCCGCGCGCTTCGGAAGCGGAATGCGATGAGTTCCCTGACGATCCTTGTCACCAACGACGACGGCTTCGGCGCCGAAGGGCTCCGGATGCTCGAGGAGAGTCTGAGCGAGATCGGCACGGTGTGGGTGGTGGCGCCGGATCGCGAACAAAGCGGCCAGGGTCACGCTCTGACCCTGAACCACCCGCTCCGCTTTACTCGGCGCGGGCCGCGTCACTTCGTCGTCCAGGGTACCCCCACCGACTGCATCTACCTCGGTGTTCACAAAATTCTGGCCACTGAGGCTCGCCCCGAGATCGTCGTCAGCGGGATCAACCGTGGTTACAACCTGGGCGACGACATTACCTACTCGGGGACTGTGTCGGCGGCCTTCGAGGCGACCCTCATGTCGCTGCCGGCCTTTGCCATCTCTCAGGAAGTGGGGGAAGGTTCGGTCCATTTCGAGGCGGCGGCTGCCTTTTCGCGGACGCTGGCCCTGGAAATCCTGAGACGGGGTATGCCGCCCGACACGCTGCTCAATGTCAACGTCCCCAGGGCGGCCCCGAAAGGTGTACGGATCACGCATCAAGGGAAGAGGATCTACCCCGGGGGGGTGATCGAAAGGTTGGACCCGAAAGGAAGGACCTATTACTGGATCGGCGGCCAGGCGGCGGATTGGGAAGGTGACCCTTCGACGGACTTCGCCGCTCTAGGGGACGGGTACATCTCGGTCACCCCGCTCCACCTGGATCTGACCAACTACAAGATGTTGGACGAGGTGCGGAACTGGAACCTCGCGCTCTGAGGCCCGGGCCGGGCGCTCGCCGGGACACGCCGCCCACAGGGACGGGGAAGGAGGTCCCCTACGATCGGCGCTGCCTTCGCATGGTGCGGCAGCACTTGCTGGCGCGCGGTGTAGGGGACGCCCGCATTCTGGAAGCCTTCCTGGCCACCCCCCGCCACCTGTTCGTCGACGAAGCCCTCGGCGAGAGAGCCTACTCGGACACCTCCCTGCCGATCGGGTGCGGTCAGACGATCTCGAGGCCATTCATCGTGGCTCGGATGCTGCAGCTCCTGGCAGCCCGCGCGGGCGAAAGGGTGCTGGAGATAGGCACGGGGTCGGGATATCAGGCCGCGGTCCTGACCCGCCTTGGATGCGACGTTTACAGCGTGGAACGGCTGGCGCCGCTCGGTCGCCGTGCCCTTGAGAACTGGCGGCGTGCCGGTGTGGACGGCGTGCGCCTCCGCATAGGCGACGGCACGGTCGGCTGGGCGGAGGAGGCCCCATTCGCAGCGATCGTGGTGGGCGCGGCCGCACCGTCCGTGCCGAGGACGCTGCTGGGCCAGCTCGCGCCAGGCGGGAGGATGGTGATCCCGGTTGGAAGTGCGGTGCGCCAGGCGGTGAAACGGCTGGTCCGAACCGAGAAGGGCGCTCAGGTCGAGGACCACGGGAGCTGCTCGTTCGTGCGCCTGATCGGCCGCGAGGGGTTCGCCGAATGATCACCGACATCGTCAAGGCGCTCGGCGCCTTCATCATCGCGACGATCAGCAGCCTCGGTTACCTCGGGGTGTTTGTGATGATGGCGGTGGAGAGCGCCGCGATCCCTCTGCCCTCCGAGATCATCATGCCGTTCTCGGGCTATCTTGTGTCCACCGGGGAGTTCTCCCTACACGGTGCCGCTTTCTGGGGGGCGGCGGGGTGCGTGGCAGGATCCTGGGTGGCCTATCTCGCGGCGGCGTGGGGAGGGCGGGCGTTCGTCGAGCGCTATGGGAAATACGTCTTCCTCTCCCGTCATGACCTCGCCCTCGCGGAAAGGCTCTTTGATCGCTTTGGCAGCCCGATCATCTTCTTCAGCCGTCTGATGCCGGTCATCCGCACGTTTATCTCGCTTCCCGCGGGCCTGGCGCGGATGCCACCGACGCGCTTCACCGTGTACACGTTCCTCGGCTCCTACCCGTTCTGCTTGGCCCTGGCCTATCTTGGGCTCAAGCTAGGAGAGCACTGGCATTCGCTGGAGGCACACTTCCGCAGATACGATCTCCTGATCGGCGCGCTTCTCGTGATCGCGGCTGCCTGGTGGATCCGCCGCCATGTCCTCGCGGAGCGCGGGTTCTCTCGGAAGGAGACGGCTCCGTGACGGGGCCGGCCTACATTTGGGTGGACACGGAGGAGGGACTGGCGCGGGCCTTGGAGAGCCTGTCGCGAGCCGGCACGCTGGCGGTGGATACCGAGGCCGACTCCTTCTACCACTACTTCCACAAATGCTGTCTTCTGCAAGTGTCCGATGGCGAGGCCGTCTACCTGGTCGACCCGCTGGCCGTGAAAGAGTTGGAGCCCCTGGGCCGGCTCCTCTCGTCAGGGGCGGTCGTCAAGGTTTTGCACGCCGCAGAACAGGATGTCCTCTA
>JBIOWS010000217.1:0-5449 GCA_044868745.1 Candidatus Polarisedimenticolia bacterium | reverse complement strand
CGGTGTCGGTCACGAGCGAGACGTAGGCCGCCTGGGCCGCGGCGGGATCCGGTCGCCCGCCCAGGGCTTTGACGATCTGGAACACGAGCTCTCCGGTCGCGCACGCCTCCTGATCCACGATGTTGATCTTCCAGAACGGCTCGATGACGTTGTGGTGGTCGATGCAGATCGTCGTCCCCCGGGCGGCGCGGATCGACGCCTCCAGGGGCCCGAGGCGCGCAACCGCCGAGTTGTCGAGCATGAAGACGACGTCGGCGTCGCGCAGGAATGTCCCGTGACGCGCCTCGTCGTAGACCTGCACCGCTCCCCCGGGATCCAGGAAGCGGTAGCGATCGGGCAGAGGCTCGGTGTTCAGGATGCGAGCCTCGATGCCGATCGATTTCAGATGCACGAGGAGGCAGATCTCGGCGCCGATCCCGTCGCCGTCCGGATTGATGTGCGTGCAGAGCGCCGCCGTGCGTGCCGCCGTGAGGACCGGCCTGAGCCTGCGGGCGGCGTCCTCGATCAGTTTTCGATCGCTCTCGGTCATCGGTCGTCCTCTCGGGCCGGCCTGACGGATCCTTCGCGGTAGGCGCGCGCCAGCTCCACGTAGGACCGGGCGTTGGTCTGGATGCGCTCGATCTCGTCCGGGCGCAGCGCTCGTACGACGCGCCCCGGAACCCCCAGCACCAGCGAGCCTCCGGGCACCCTGGTCCCCTCCGGCAGAACCGCGCCCGCACCGATCAGCGTGTGCCGCCCGACGTGACAGCCGCTGAGAACCACCGCCTTCATCGCCACGAGCACGTCGTCCTCGATCACCGAGGCGTGCACGATCGCTCCGTGCCCCACGGTGACCCGGTCGCCGATGCGCGTCGGCCGGCCGCTGTCCACGTGCACGACGCAGGCGTCCTGGATGTTGCTCTCCGCTCCGATGACGACCGGCGCGAGGTCGCCGCGCAGCGTGGCGTGGAACCACACCGAAGCGTTCCGTCCCAGCCGCACCTCCCCCACGAGGGCGGCCCCGGGGGCGACGTAGGCGGTGGGATCGATCTCGATTCGGGTGGCGTGGAAAGTGGCCAAGTGGCGTTCTCCGGGGGCACGACGGACCGGAAGCGGGATATTCCGCGAAGTTCCGAACTCCGTGGCGGGGCGGAGCCGGGGAATATAGGCCACACCCGAGCCGAAGTCAAGAAGGGTTGCTACTGAGGCATCCCCGGCTTCGGGCGCCGATCCTGCGTTCGCGGGAGACGCCTCCGCGGCGCTGACGCGCCGCGGCCCGCCACGCGAGAGCGGGGATACCTCAGGGGTTGCTACTCGGGGCAGGCCGAAGCGTCGTCGATCGATGCCTCGACCGGCCCGGCCGGCCGGCAGCGGCCGCTTCCGGGAGGGAGCGCAACGGAAGCCGCGGCGAGACGCGCGGGGAGCGGACCTCCCAGAAGCGAGTCGCGCACGATCCGGATCGGGTGCACCACCGGCAGGCCCGACCCCTGCTCGATCTGGATCTTGCAGGTGCCGCATCCGGTCGCCACGACACCGACGCCCGTGGCCTCGATGCTCTCGAACAGGGGCTTCCCTATGCGCATCGACAGGTCGAAATTCTTCTCTTTCATCCCGAACGTCCCGGCGATGCCGCAACAGTGGTCCTCTCCGATCGGCACGACCTCGACTCCCGGGACAAGGCGCAGGAGGCTCACGACCTCCCCGCCCATGCCGCGCGCCTGCAGATGGCACGGATTGTGGTAGGTGATCCTCAGCGGCACCGGGCGCAGCCGCGCCCGCAGCGCGGCATCTCCCTGCAAAATGTCCAGCACGTATTCATGGATGTCCCGGATGTGGCGGGCGAGGACCTCCGACTGGGGCGTTCCCAGGAGACGCGGGTAGTCCTCGACCAGGGCGAGCCCGCAGGAGGGGGCGCTGTAGAGGACCTCGTAGCCGCGGCGCGCGCAGTCCAGCAGCGTCGCCACGTTGCGCTCCGCGGCGGAGCGTACGTCGTCGAGGTGGCCGTAGGTGATCGCCGCGATGCCGCAGCATTCCTGAGGCGGGATCGCCACGCTGCAGCCGAGGTGCTGGAGCAGCTCGACCGCCGCCCTCCCCTCCTCCTCGACGTCCTGGTATCCCCCGAAGCAGCCGTGGAAGTAAGCCACCTTCCGTCCCTCCGGATCGACCGATGGGAGCCGCGCCTCGAGCGGCTGGGCGGCGAACGGCTGCATGCGCCGCTTGGCGGCGATGCCGGTCAGGGCCTCCATGAGGCCGCGCGCGGCGCGCAGGCGCAGCGCCGCGTTCGCCACGGGTGCCAGCAGCGTGCCCAAACGCAGCATCGGTCCCGGGGAGGTGAGCAGGCGGTCGGTCACCCCCTTGCCGCGCGCGCGGACATAGATCTCCTTGGCCATGATCGCCATGCCCGGGATGTCGATCGCCGTCGGGCACTCGGAGTGGCACAGGCGGCAGTTGACGCACAGGTCCATGATCCCCTTGAATTCCGCGCTCGCGACCAGACCGGGATCGAGCCGGCCCGTGATTACGGCCCGCAGGAGATTGGCCTTGGCGCGCGCGCTGGCCGCCTCGTCTCCCGTCTCGACGGCGACCGGGCAATAGTTCCTGCAGGCGCCGCAGCCGTGGCATTTCTCGATCTCTTTCTGCCAGGCCGCATCGTCGATCGGCGTCGAGGTCGCGACCAGTCGGTACCCGTCCCCGTAACGCAGATGATCGGTCAGCCGATACGAACCGTCGTGCACGATGATCCCGGGATTGAGCAGGCGATCCGGATCGAACAGCGCCTTCACCTCCCCGAAGACGTCCACCAGTCCCCCGTAGGCCCGGCGCAGAAACGGCGTGCGCAGCCGGCCGTCGCCGTGCTCGCCGGACAGGGACCCTCCCATCCCGATCACCATGTCGACGAACTCCTCGGCCACCGTCTCCATGAGCCGGAGGTCCCTGGGGTCCTTCTGGTTCAGCATCGGATTGCAGTGCAGGTTGCAGTCCCCGGCGTGACCGAAGATCGCCGCCGCGAGGCCGTGCTTCGACAGCAGGGTTCTCAGGCGTCCGACGAACTCGGCCATCTGCTCCGGCCGCACCGCCGCGTCCTCGATGAAGCGGGTGTTGCGGCGCGTCCCCTCCCGGCGCGACAGGATCGGCGAGGCGGCCTTGCGGACCGCCCAGATGCGGGCCGCGTCCTCCGGGCGCATCCCTCGCCGCACCTCGGTCGCCAGGGGGGGGGCCGAGGTCAGGCGCTCGGCCAGGGCCGTCATCCGGGTCTGGACTTCCCTGGGGTCGTCCCCGTCCAGCTCCACGATCAGGATCGCCTCCGTGCCGGCCGGCAGCGAGGCACCCACGCCGGGGTCGGCCTCGCGGATCACCTGCACGAAGGTCCTGTCGAGGAGCTCCACCGCGGACGGACGAACCTCGAGGATGCGGACCACCGCTTCCCCCGCCCGCTGCAGATCGTCGAACAGGACGAGCGCCGTCGCTTTCGCCGCGGGAACCGGGACGATCCGGAGGGTCGCGTCGAGGATCAGGCCCAGGGTGCCCTCCGATCCGATGATCACCTGCGTCAGATCGACCGAGCCGTTGAGCGCTTCCCGGAGGGCGTAACCGGAGGAGTTGCGCCGCGTCCTCGGAGCGCTCCTGTCGATCAGCTCCCGGTGGCGCTCCACGATCGACGCAAGGCCGGAGACCAGGCGGGACTGGGCGCCCGGGCCCCGCGGCCCCGCGGCCGGGTGCGGCAGAGGCAGGGTGTCGATGACGCTGCCGTCGGCCAGGGCGACGCGCAAAGACAGAGTGTTCTCCCGCGTGGCGCCATGCCGGATCGTGTGCGAGCCACCGGCGTTGTTGGCCAGCATCCCGCCGATGGTGCAGAAGGGGGACGAGGACGGGTCCGGAGCGAAGTGCATCCCGTGACGCCGGAGGATCCTGTTGAGCTGGGCATGGACCACGCCGGGCTGCACGCGCACCGTGCGGCGCTCGGGATCGATCTCGGTCACCCTCCGGAAGTGCTTCGAGAAGTCAAGGATGATTCCGCTGCCGAGGGTCTGGCCTGCCAGGCCCGACCCGCCCCCTCGGGCGGTGATCGGGATCTGCTGGCGCCGGGCGTACTCCAGGACGGCCAGCACATCCCCTTCGTGGCGCGGGACCACCGCGCCGAGAGGCAGGACTTGATAGATGCAGGCGGCCGTGCTGTAGAGGGTCCTGTGGAGCGAGTCGAACAGCACCTCCCCCTCGAGCAGCCGGCGAAGATCGCTCGCGACCGCGGCGCCCTCGGGAGACCGGGCGGCGCTCATGGGTGCTCCACGAGCCCGGCCAGGTGCCCGATTTCGGGCAGGATCAATCGGTTCATCGCCAGCCTCACCGCCGTTTCCGATCCAGGCATGGAAAAAACCACCATTCTGCGGTAGGTGCCGGCCACCGCCCTGCTGAGCATGGCGGCGGGACCGATCTGGCGGTAGCTGAGCGCCCGGAAGATCTCCCCGAAGCCGTCCAACCGCTTCGACAGGAGTCCCGACACCGCTTCGTAGGTCGTATCGCGCCGGGCGATCCCGGTGCCGCCGCTGATCAGGACGATGCGTGCCGCGGATCGGTCGGCAAGGGCGTCCAGGTGGGCAACGATCGCCGCCGGCTCGTCCTTGAGAATCCGGTAGTCGACGACCGGGTGTCCCGCCCTGGCGAGCACGCGCCGGATCAGCGCGCCGCTGCCGTCGGTTTTTTCGTCGCGGCTGTCGCTGACGGTGACGATGGCGCACGGCACCGCCGCCGGCCCAGCGCGGCGATGCTCCCGATGCCCCATGGCGTCCTCGTCGGCCCCGGGCGAATCGCCGCGGCCTCTCCGCCTCAGGCCGCGAGATCCAGGAGGTACCGGATCAGCGTACGGACGCCGACCCCGGAGCCGCCCTTCTTGATATAGGAATAATCCTTGTCGCCGAAGGCGGGGCCGGCGATATCGAGGTGGGCCCAGCGGAGGCCGGACCGGACGAACTCGCGCAGGAACAAGGCGGCGGTGATGGTGCCACCCCAGCGGATCCCGGTGTTCTTGATGTCGGCGACGTCGCTGCGGATGTGCTCCAGGTACTCGGTGTAGAGCGGCAGCGGCCACATCGCCTCGCCCGCCTTGGCGGCGGCCCGCAGGATGTCGTCCACCAAGTCCCGGTCGTTTCCCAGCACCCCGGAGGCCATCGGGCCGAGCGCCACGACGCACGCCCCGGTGAGGGTCGCCAGATCGATCGCCTCGTCGAGGTCCTTGTGGGTGCCGGCGTACGACAGAAGATCGGCCAGGACGAGCCGGCCCTCGGCGTCCGTGTTGCGCACCTCGACCGTCTTGCCGTTCATGATCTTGAGGATGTCCCCCGGGCGGAGGGCGCCGCCGCCCGGCATGTTCTCGGCCATTCCCATCAGGCCGAGCACCTCGACGCGGGGGGCCAGCGCCGGCAGGGCCTTGAGCACGGCCAGAACCGCCGCCGCCCCGGCCATGTCGCACTTC
>JBIOWS010000216.1:0-4373 GCA_044868745.1 Candidatus Polarisedimenticolia bacterium | reverse complement strand
GACTTCAGGAGCGGCTCGGGGGCCCGCAGGCGTACGCCGACCGAATCGACGATCTTCCCGGACAGTTCCAGCGAGGGCGGCAGGTTCATGTATTCCAGCGGCACGGTGAAGTCCTTGACCCGCTCGTCTTCGCTCCGCACGACGTACCAGCAGACGATCGCCAGGAGCAGCGAGAAGACTTTCAGGTAGACGTTCTGGCGCAGGTTGAAGCGCATCGCCCTTTCAGGCGGCGTCGGTCCGCCGGCTGGTGTGACCCTCCTCGCCGCGGTCCGGGTGGCGCCGCGCCGCCAGGTGCTGGCGCAGGTACGACTTCAGGGAGGCGGCATCGAGAGGAGCCGACAGCCGGCCCTCCACCGCTGCGCGGATCTCACCACGCTCTTCCGAGATCACGATCGCCACGCTGTCGTATTCTTCGGTCAGCCCGATAGCCGCCCGGTGTCGCGATCCGTATTCCCGCGCCAGCTGCGGGTCGGTTGTGACCTGCAGGAAACAGGAAGCGGCCTTCACGCGACCGTCGCCGATGATGGCGGCGCCGTCGTGGAGGGGAGATCCGGGCGTGAATATATTCATCAACAGGTCATAGGAGATCGCCGCGTCGAGCTGGATGCCGGAATCGACCTGATCCGGGAGGGCCTGATCCCTCTCGATCACGATGAGCGCCCCGGTCGGGCGCGCGGCCAGGCTGGTCGCGGCATGCACGATCTCCTCCAGCATCTTCTCGGTCATCTCCTGATATCCCAGGCGGAGGAGCGGGGTGCGTCCGAGGCGCGAGAGGGCGCGGCGGATGGTGGTCTGGAACAGGACGATGATGGCGAAGGGGGCGTAGAACAGCACGTGCCCCAGCACCTGATGGAAGGCCCGCATGTGCATCGGCCGATCCGGCGCGGTCACCCCGTACGCGAGCACGACCAGGAGCACCCCGATGAGCGTCTGCAGCGCCCGCGTGCCCCGTAGGAGCAGGCCGACCTGATAGATGAGGAGCGTGAGCAGCAGGATGTCGAGCGCGTCCCGCCAGCCGAAAGCGTAGGCTCCCGTGTTGGAGAAGAATGACTCGAGCATCGCCCCCTCAACCTGCCGCGGCCCGGCCGCGCAGGACCGCATCGCACAGCCGGGCGACGCGGACGGCCTGCCGGACATCGTGCGCCCTGATGATATCAGCGCCGCCCGCGATGGCCAAAGCCTCGGCGGCGAGGCTTCCCTCCAGCCTCTCCGAGGGCGGCGGACCGTCCGCTTTCCCGAGGAACGACTTGCGCGAGGCGCCGACCAGGATCGGCCGCCCGAGGCTCCGGAGGACGGCCAGGTGACGCAGGATCGCCAGGTTGTCCCTCCGTCTCTTACCGAATCCGATGCCGGGATCGACCACGATGCGATCCCGACGCACTCCGGCGCGCTCCGCCAGATCGATCTGACGCCTGAGGAAGCGGGCGATCTCCGGCAGCAGGCTGCCGTAGCGCGGCCACCTCTGCATCGTCTGCGGCGTTCCCCTGATGTGCTGGATGACCACCGGCACCGCGGCCTCCGCCAGGACCGCCGGCATCGCGGGATCGAACGTCAATCCCGAAATGTCGTTCACCATGTCCGCTCCGGCCGCCACGGCGCGCCGGGCGACTTCCGCCTTCCGCGTGTCGATCGACACGTGCGGCCGGCGGGCGCCACGCTTGCGCAGGGACGGGACGACCGACTCGAGAATCGGCATGACGCGGCGCAGCTCCTCCAGGAGAGGCACCGAGGCGGCCCCGGGGCGGGTCGACTCGCCGCCGATGTCGATGAGCCCCGCACCCTCGTCCGCCATGCGCAGGGCGTGCTCGATCGCCCGGCGCGGGTCGACGTAGAGGCCACCGTCCGAGAACGAATCGGGAGTGACGTTCAGGATCCCCATGACGCAGGTCGCGCTCCCGAACAGGTGCGTCCTGTCGGGGAAAGCGATGGGGAGGGGAGGCGGACGGGTCGCGCAACGTCGCAGGGCGTCCTCGATCTCCGTCGCGGCCGTCCGGCTGTCGGAAAGACGCGAGGCCCGGACCACAAGACTCGCGAAGGCGGCGCCGCTGCCGCCAAGGATCAGGATCCGATCCTTCGTCCCGCGGTCCGGAGCCGTCACGGTGAATCCCCCGCAGGTCGTCATGAGGCGTCCGAGGAGCTTGGCCAGACCGGCCGGCAGGCCCTCGAGGCGGATGATGCGGAGAGCCTCCGCCACATCCGCGAAGCGGCGATCTCCAGCGCAGGGCGAAAGTCCCAGTCGCCGCATCTCGTCCCGGCCGGCCGGGAGCGGAAGCGAGGAGAGCATGAGGACGTTGTAGGCCGTCACTGCGGAGATCGGCAGCCGGGGGGAGGGCTCCCGGCGGAAGTTTACGAAGGCTGTTTGATCGGATCGGCGGTGATCGGCGTGGGCCGCTCGCCCCTGGCGGTCTCGGGCACCGGCCGCACCGGACCGGGTGCGACCTCCGCCTGGGTGCGGCGGGCGCGCTTGCGGGCCGAGAGCGCGGCCATCTCCTCACCCTTGACCAGGGCCGCGACCTCCTCGCCGTCGAGGACCTCGTACTCCAGGAGCGCCTCGGCGACGCGGACGAGCGCGTCACGGTTCGCCTGCAGCACCTCGGTCGCCCGCTGGTACGCCATGAGCCCGATTCTCTTGACCTCCTGATCGATCAGGACCGCGGTCGATTCGCTGTAGTCCTGGTGCTGGGCGATCTCGCGGCCCAGGAAGATCTGTTCCTCCTTCTTGCCGAAGGTCAGGGGGCCCAGCGCTTCGCTCATGCCCCACTCGCAGACCATCCTGCGCGCCATCTCGGTCGCCTTCTCCAGGTCGTCCCCCGCGCCGGTCGTCAGGACTCCCATGAACATCTCCTCGGAGACGCGGCCGCCCATCATGACCGACAGGGTGCTCTCGAGGTGATCGCGGGTGTAGTTGTGCCGGTCGTCGATCGGCAGCTGCTGGGTGACCCCGAGCGCCATGCCGCGCGGGATGATGGTGACTTTGTGAATCGGGTCGGCGTGCGGCATGAAGTACGCCACCAGGGCGTGCCCGGCCTCGTGATAGGCGGTCAGCCGCTTCTCCTTCTCCGAGATGATGAGCGAGCGGCGCTCGGAGCCCATCAGGACCTTGTCCTTGGCCCCCTCGAAGTCCTCCATGTAGACGAACTTCTTGTTGTAGCGCGCCGCGTTGAGGGCGGCCTCGTTGACCAGGTTGGCGAGATCGGCCCCCGAGAAGCCCGGTGTGCCGCGTGCCAGAACGCCGAGCTCCACGTCCTCGGAGAGGGGGATCTTGCGCGTGTGGACCCGGAAGATCTCTTCGCGTCCCTTGACGTCGGGGCGCGGCACCACGACGCGGCGGTCGAACCGGCCCGGCCGCAGGAGCGCCGGGTCGAGGACGTCCGGCCGGTTGGTCGCGGCGATCAGGATCACCCCGTCGTTCGACTCGAAGCCGTCCATCTCGACCAGCAACTGGTTGAGGGTCTGCTCGCGCTCGTCGTGTCCCCCCCCGAGTCCCGCCCCCCGGTGCCTCCCGACGGCGTCGATTTCGTCGATGAAGATGATGCACGGGGCGTTCTTCTTCCCCTGCTCGAACAGGTCGCGCACCCGGGAGGCCCCCACGCCCACGAACATCTCGACGAAGTCGGAGCCGGAGATGGAGAAGAACGGGACGTTCGCCTCACCCGAGATGGCCCGCGCCAGCAGGGTCTTCCCGGTCCCCGGGGGGCCCATCAACAGGACGCCCTTGGGGATCTTTCCCCCGAGCTTCTGGAACTTCTGCGGCTCCTTCAGGAACTCGATGATCTCCCCCAGCTCCTCCTTGGCCTCGTCCACCCCGGCGACGTCCTTGAAGGTCACTTTCTTGGTCTGGCTGCTGCTGAGGCGTGCTTTCGACTTCCCGAACGACAGCGCCTTGTTGCCGCCGCTCTGCATCTGCCTCATGAAGAAGATCCAGATGCCGATCAACACCAGCATCGGCAGCCACGACAGGATGGTCACGAAGTAGGTGGATTCCTTCGGCTTGCGCGCCTCGATGGCGACGTTGAACCGCCGCAGGTCCTTCACTAGGTCGGGGTAGTCGGGCGCGTAGGTGACGAACCGCTTGGGCTGACCGTCGGGGCTTGCCTGGGCGTACTCCCCGGAAATCTCGTTGCCGGTGATGGTGACCTTGCTGATCCTGCCCGCTTCCACGTCGGCCAGGACTTGGCTGAAGGTGATCTCGACCTGGTCCGGGCGGCCGGTGCTGAGGAACTTATAAAGGAAGAGGACCACTAGAATGATAATGGTCCAGAAGGCGATGTTTTTGATGAGAGTGTTCAAGTTCTGGTGTCTCCCCCTACCGGCTCTGGTGCGTAGGGTTCAAATATAGTCTGAAAGGCTCTCCCTTTCAATCACTTGTGCGG
>JBIOWS010000215.1:0-2458 GCA_044868745.1 Candidatus Polarisedimenticolia bacterium | reverse complement strand
GTCGCCCTCGGCCTGAGAGGCGATTGAGCGGCGGCCGTCGTCCAGGCCCAGCACTCGCTCCCAGAAGCGGACGCTTCGGTCGTACCGAGCCGCGAATCGCTGGTAGACGCGCCGAACGCGAGCTATTTCGTCGACAGATCGCCCCTTCATCTAGGCTGGAGTCCTGAGTTCACCCATCATCGGATTGGCCGGGATAGCCTCGCCTGACTACAGGGTGTCATAGACTCACTAGTGGTGTGATCTGAACGGTCCAAGCCTGTCAGGACCGACTGATGAAGCGAGCGGTCCAGCGCGCAAGTTAGGAGGTGACCGCGAATGCCAAGCTGGTGTTGCGGTGGCGGTATCTGGATCATGACCCTGTGGATCGTGCTCCTGGTCGCCATTGTTACCGGAGCCATCCTCTTGGTGCGCGGACTCTGGAATCGAGGCGGCCCCGACGACGGACAATCGGCGCCTCGCAGCGACGCGTTGGCCATACTCGAGGAACGGTACGCGCGAGGCGAGATCGACGATGAGGAGTTCGAGGAGCGCCGGCGCAGCCTCAACTCGCGGCCGCCTGGCGTCTCGTGACGGCCCTGCGACCGTGTTCGCCAGGCCTCATGGCACCGCCGAAGTGACCGGCATGCTGCGGCTCGGGCATGACGGGCTCGATGTGACGCGGGCTGAATCGCGCCTCCGAGGCGGTCGAGCGATCCGAACCGCACCTGTAGTCCCGACCGTTCGGCAAAGCTACTACAAGCAGTAGTATCCTGGAGGACAGTTGACGAGGCCTCAGCAGTTAGGAGGTGGCAGACCTGGAGAAGCTGCTGCGTGCGTGTCTGAACTGGAAGGTCATTGGTGCCCTCCTGGTGGTTGGCGTCGGTGTCTGGGCTGTGGCCCCCAAGCTCCTGATCGGCGTCCTACCGATACTGCTCATCGCCGTTTGCCCTCTTTCGATGATGCTCATGATGCGAAGCATGCAGGCTGACCAGCAAAGCGCCTCTGCACGACGAACGGACGGGGCCGATGGCAAGGGCGCGGCACCGGAAGAGCGCCTCACGGACCTGAAGAGCCAACTGGAACAGACCCGCAGCCAGGAGGAAGCCATCGGACGGGAGATCGTGAAGCTGGAGGCGACCTTCGACCATGAGCGGTTCCAGAGCCCTTAGCCCCTAAAGACGACCGCCGGCGTGCTTCCTCCACTCGGGCGCAGGGCCGGACGTCCTTGACCTCTCAGCCGGAACGTAATACAGGGAGTGCGAGGTCCACCCCACGCAGATGCATGGCACCCTGAAGGTGACGTAGAGGCGGTGCCCGGGAAGCGGGCGTCGCGATCGTCTGTCCCGCCCAGACCCGGCCGCGTCGGTCAGAGCCGACGATGACAAGCATGCGTCGGCCTCCAATCGGCCGCCGAGCCGCGGCGAGAACTGCTCGGCTGATCCTTGTAGGCATCCTGGCCGCCGCAATGCTTGCGTTCTGGCGTGCGGGACCCGCTTCGGCCCACGCGTTCCTGGTCAGCTCGAGGCCGCAGCAAGGCGAGCGCCTGGAGGCCAGTCCTTCGTCCATCACGTTACGGTTCAGTGAGCCGGTGGCGGGCGGGGAGCACATCGTGGTCAAGGCAGCGAACGGAAATCCCGTCGCCCTCGGTTCCATCCAGCGATTTGAAGGCGGCCTCGTCATCGAGGCTCCACTTCCCCGGCTCCAAGATGGCGTCTACGTCGTTTCGTGGCACGTTCTTGGAAGTGACGGAGACGTCACGCTCGGCGAGTACGCCTTCGCTGTGGGCGGCGCGGGACCGCTCCCTGCTCTCAAGCTTCAGACGGGGGGCGAGATCAGCTGGCCGGCAGCCGCGGCGCGCTGGCTCCTCCTCGGGGGCCTGCTCCTCGGGTTCGGCGCCCTCGCGAGCGAACGGTTCGTCTGGACGCCGGTGGGAAGCAACCATGGGATCGAGATTCCACGCGTCCCGGTTGCCACTCTGTTGGAACTGGCACTCCTGGGCGGAGCTGCGCAGTTCCTTTTGCTCGTTCGCGACACGGTGGCAAGCTCGATCAGCGATCCCACAGTACCCAGGTGGGCGGCCGTCCTGACGAGTCGGCCCGGGTTGCTTACCGCCATGCAGATCTACCTGGTCGCTTATGGACTCCTACTCCTTGTCTTGAAGTGGACCCGACCATGGGCCCTGGTTCCGCTCGGAATGGCGGTCTCGCTCGCGGCGGTGCGGGGGCACCCAGGGACGTCCCCGGATTGGTGGGCGGGGCCAGCCAACGTAGTCCATCTCGTCGCCGTCGCCCTGTGGATCGGCGGCCTTCTGCACGTGATCCTGCTGGGGTGGCGGCTCCGCAGGGCTGATGTGCGACCCGCTTTGTTCCAGGGCGTTCGGCGCTACTCGTCCTTCGCCCTCCCGGTCGTCGTAGTGGCCTTGGCGACGGGCGGTCTCGTGGCCCTCTCGCAGTTCACGGCGCCGGCAGACCTCGTCCGC
>JBIOWS010000214.1:0-6101 GCA_044868745.1 Candidatus Polarisedimenticolia bacterium | reverse complement strand
CACGATGATGCGCTTCCTGCAGGGGGAGTTCGACCTGCTCCTAGCCACCACGATCATCGAGAACGGTCTCGATATCCCGCGGGTCAACACCATCGTCGTCAACCGCGCCGATCGGTTCGGGCTGGCCCAGCTGTACCAGCTCAGGGGCCGCGTGGGGCGGTCCGACCGGCGGGCCTATGCCTACCTGCTGGTGCCGGCGCGCAAGGCGCTCAGCCCGGTCGCCCGGCGCCGCCTCAAGGCGCTGCAGGAGTTCTCCGAGCTGGGGTCCGGGTTCAGGATCGCGGCGATGGACCTGGAGATCCGGGGTGCGGGGAACCTGCTCGGGGCGGAGCAGAGCGGGCACATCGCGGCGGCCGGCTTCGAAATGTACTGCCAGCTTCTGGAGAGGACCGTGCGCGAGATGAAGGGGGAAGCGCCGCCGCCGGAGGTCAAGGCGCAGATCAACCTAGGGGTGGATATCAGGATCCCGGAGGAGTACATTCCCGACTTCAGCGAGCGGCTGGTGATTTACAAGCGGATCTCGTCGGCCGCCGACGAGTCGGAGCTGCGGCGCATCCGTGATCAGATCAGGGACCTCTACGGCGAGATCCCGCGGCAGGCGGACAACCTGCTCGCTCTCGCCAGTCTCCGCCAGCAGGCGGAAAGACTGAAGATCCGGGCCATCGATGTGAGCGGCGGCCGCGTCCAGATGCGCTTCTCCGAGGACGCCCGGGTGAGCCCGGAGAGCCTCGTCGGTCTGGCCTCGACGCGTCCCGGTGTGAGCCTGTCGCCCACCGGGCTCCTGAAGATGGACTTGCCCGCCGGCGGCCCGTCGATGCTCCCGGCGGCCGTGGCCGGGCCCGACCGGCAGCGACTCGAGGCGGTGCGCGGCCTCTTGCAGGCTCTGGCACCGTATGGTACGTTGGCCTCTACGTCGCAGCCCTCCACGCCCGGGCCATCCAGCGGAGAAAGGTGAGCACAGTGGATCGTCACGCGATCAGCGCGGGGGTCGGCCGCGTCCTGTCGCCGCGCCGCCCGGCGCTGGCCGTGCTGCTGGCATGTTCCATCCTTTCCTGCGATGGCAGGAGGGAGGGTGCGGGCGCGCCGGCCGCCACGCCGGCGGGCGACCAGCCCCAGGCCGTCGCCACGGTGGGCGGCAAGCCGCTGACCCTGCAGGGCTTCGAGCGCTATCTCGCCGACAACGCCGGGGACGATCAGGGGGAGATCGAGCAGGAGGACACGATCCGGAGCCGACTGCTCGATCAGATGATCGAGGAGCAGCTGCTCCTGGGCGCCTCCGAGAAGCTCGGGATCACCGTGAGCGAGGCGGAGATCGACGCCTACATGCAGCAGATCGGCGTGACCGAGGGGGAGGCGGAGGTGGCCAGCGGTGAGGGGAAGGAGCCTTTCAGGGAGAAGGTTCGCCAGAGCCTGATCCTCCAGAAGGTCAAGGACCAGGCGGTTCTCAGCAAGGTGCAGGTCACGCCGGGCGAGGTGGAGGATTACTACAGGAAGCACCCGGAGCTGTTCCGTGCCCCGCGGGCGGTTGTCCTGAGGCAGCTCCTCGTGGATGATCGAAGCTTGGCCAACAGATTGAGCGCCATGCTGGCGGCCGACCCGGGCCGCTTCGAGGCCCTGGCGCGCGAGAATTCGGTCGCCCCCGACCGGGGTCAGGCCAGGATGTACACCGAAGAGGAGCTGCCGGTCGAGCTGCGTGAGCCACTGTTCGCTCTCCAGGAGGGGCAGATCAGCCCGGTGCTGGAGAACGCCCAGAGATATCTCCTCTTCCAGCTGGTCCGGAAGATCGATGGGAAGGACCTGGATCTCAGCGAGGTCAAAAGGCGCATTCAGCTGGAGCTGTTCCAAAAGAAAGGGGAGCAGGCGCTCGAGCGCTTCATCGCGGACCTCAAGAAGGAGACGGAGATCCGTGTCAACCGATCGGTCCTGCCGTTCAATTACGTCGGCGAGTACAGGAACTGAGCCGTTGTCCGCCGCCCGCCCGGCGCCCGCCGGCCGGTGGGCGCGGCTGCTGGTTGTTGGACTCCTGCTGCTCCTTGGCGCCCACCCGCTTCGCGCACGCGCCGCGGTCGTGGAGGAGATCGTCGCCAAGGTCAACAACCGCATCATCAGCAAGAGCGAGTTCGAGGAGCGCGGCGAGTTCATCCTCCGGCAGGTCTACCAGCAGTTCTCCGGGGCGGAGCTCGACGAACAGCTCCGGGAAGCCCAGGACAACCTGCTGGCGAACCTGATCACAGAGATGCTCCTGCTCGAGCGGGCGGAGACCCTGCTCGACTTGGACAAGGTGCGGAAGAACCTGATCGATGACTTCCGCAAGCAGCAGAAAATCGCCAGCGATGAGGACCTCGACAGGCTTCTGAAGGAGCAGGGGATGTCCCGCAAGGACCTGGAGGAACAGCTCGTCCGCATGGCGATCCCCCAGGAGATCATCAACTACGAAGTGAAGCGCAGGATCAGCGTCAGCGAGAAGGAGATCCAGATCTACTACGACCAGCACGCCAAGGAGTGGGAGACCCCGCCGACGGTCACCTTCCGGGAGATCGTCCTGTTCTACGACGATGCCGCGAAAGCCCAGGTGTCGGCGCGCGCCGAGGGACTCGTGCGCGAGGCTGCGGGAGGAGCCGACTTCGTCGAACTGGTCGGGCGCAACTCCGAGTCGGGAAGCAAGGACTCGGGCGGGCTGCTGGGTCCGCTGACGTCCGGCGACCTCGACCCGGCCCTGGCCAAGGTCGCCTTCACGATCGAGCTCGACCAGGTCAGTGAACCGATCGATACCGGCCGCTCGCTGCACATCATCCGTCCGGAGGCCAGGACCGCCCGGATCGTCAAGACGATCGACCAGGCCCGTGACACCATCACGGATGCCGTGCGTCAGCAGAAATTCCGTCCGCTGTACGACCGGTATCTCAAGAAGCTCTGGCGGGAGAGCCATGTGGAGGTGGCTCCGAAATACCAACACTTCCTGGTTCGCTCCCCGATCGACTTGAAGGATTGACCCCAACGGATCGTTAAGGAATCGACCCGATTGGGTGGCGCACACCGCGATGTGCTACGATACGCACAGAAAAATCGTCCCCAGACCTTCAGCCAGCCGGTTCATCGCTCGTGCATTCCTGGTGCGGGGTCTCCGCCGGCGCGGTAGAGGGCCTTGCGATGCGTCGAAATGATTTCGGACCCCGCGACCCGATGGAAGGGAACTCCAGATATGGAGACGACCAGGTGAACCGAAAGCTGATCCGGCCCAATCTGTCGGACCTGAAGGACAGATTGGCGCCACGCCAGCCCAGGCGGAAGCAGGTCCCTCCGGATCAGACCAACGCCGAGGCCTTCTACTATCTCAAGCAGATGAACAGCAAGACTCCCATGGTCGTCGTCCTCAAAGACGGCGAGGAGCTCCGGGGAGTCATCGAGTGGTACGATCGCAACTGCATCAAGGTCAACCGCCAGGGCGCCCCGAACTTGATGGTCATGAAGGACTGCATCAAGTATATGTACAAGGCCGAGGAGCTGGACGAGAACCGGCCGGCCATGCGCCCCGACGGGATCTAGCGACACCGCGTCGGGCCTGACCGAGCCGCGCCGGCCTCCCGCTGCAGACCGATCCGATGAAGCCCGTCATCGCCATCAGCACGGGAGATCCGTTCGGTATCGGCCCCGAGATCTGTCTCAAGGCCGCGGCCACCCCCGCGGTCCTAGAGGTCTGCCGTCCCCTTCTGATCGGCGACAGAGCGCATCTGGTCGACCTGGCGCACCGGCTCCCCGGAGGCGTTCTCGGGGATCCGGCGGCGTGGCCCGAAGTGGGCCGATCGCCGTTCACCGCATGGGGCTCCAAGCAGGGGGACGACATTTCGATCGAGGTCTGGCCCGCCGGTCCCGCCTTCCAGGACATGGCCGATCGTCCGGAGCCGCCCGGGGCCCCGGGGCCGTCGGCGGCGGGGGGCAGGAGCTCGGTGATGTACGTGAAGCAGGCGGTCGCCCTGGCGAGGAGCGGTGCGGCCGCGGCCGTCGTCACCGGTCCGATCAGCAAGGCTGCGACGCGCCTCGCCGGCCGCGACTACCCGGGCCACACGGAGCTGCTGGCCGATCTTTGCGGGCTGGGCCCGGAGGAGGTCGCCATGATGTTCGTCACGCCCGACCTCAAGGTGGCGCTGGTCACAGTCCACCTCGCCCTGCGGAGGGCGATCGACGCGATCTCCCCCGAGGCGGTCCTGACGAAGATCACGCTGGTGCGCTCGGAGCACCTGCGCTGGTTCGGAACGGATCCTTCGATCGCGGTCTGCGCCCTCAACCCCCATGCGGGAGAGGGCGGCATGTTCGGCGGCGAGGAGACGGAGATTCTCGCCCCGTCGATCGAGACGGCCCGACGATCAGGCGCGCGCGTGGCCGGCCCGTTCCCCGCCGACACTCTCTTCCCGCGCGCGGCGACGGGAGAGTTCGACGTCGTCCTGGCGCTGTATCACGACCAGGCGACGGTCGCCGTGAAGGCGAGGTCGTTCGGCAGGGCGGTGAACATCACCCTCGGTCTTCCGTTCCTGCGCGCCTCGGTGGATCACGGCACGGCGTACGATATCGCCGGCAGGGGGAGCGCCGACCACGGAAGCCTGATCGAGGCGATCCTGCTGGCCGCCCGCCTCGCTCCCCGCGCCGCCGCCCGGTAGGGGCTCAGGGGGAGCGGAAGCAGTCTCGCAGTGTCCTGAGCATCGCCGGGTGCACCGCGGGACTGGCAGCCAGGATGTCGCCGCTCTCCAGGTAGCCGTCCCGACCCCGAAAGTCGCTCACGATCCCCCCCGCCTCACGCACGATCAGGCTGCCGGCTGCGATGTCCCAGGGGGACAGGGCCATCTCCCAGAAGCCGTCGAGCCGGCCGCAGGCCACGTAGGCAAGGTTGAGGGCCGCCGAACCGTCCCGGCGGATCCCGGAGGCCCCGAGGATGAAGGCGCGAAACGAGGCCAGATACTCGTCCAGGCGGCTCAAGGAGCGGAACGGGATGCCGGTCACCAGCAGAGACTGGGACAGCTGGTCGGTCGGCGAGACGTGGATCGGCTTCCCGTTGAGATAGGCGCCCCCGCCGCGGCCCGCGGTGAACATCTCGTCGCGCAGCGGATCGAATACGGCGGCGGCGCGCATCCCCTGCGGGTCGGCCACGGCCACCGAGACGGAGAACAGCGGATAGCCGTGGATGAAATTGGTGGTGCCATCCAGGGGATCGACGTACCAGCGATAACCGACGCTCCCCTCGCGGGGCGGCGATTCTTCCGCAAGGATGGCATGGTCCGGGAAGCGCTCCCGCACGATCCGGACGATGGCCTCCTCGGCCTGGCGGTCGACGATGGTGACGAAATCGTTGCGGCCCTTCTCGTGCACGGGGTAGGAGCGGCGTTTCGCCCAGTAGTCGAGGATGACGCGGCCTCCGGCGCGGGCGCAGGCGACGCAGGCGGAGAGATGGAAATCGATCGCCGGCCCCTGCGACTGCTCCCCGCGCTTCGGGCCGGCCCGCCCCTTCTCCAGCAGCCGGCGGGTCGCGGCATGGCGGCGGGCGGCGGTCAGGCTGACCACGCGCCCGCCGGAGGGGGATATGGCCTTGGCGGTCCCCCGGTGCCTGACGGTCGGCCAGCGCGCCGGGGGTCGGTTGCGGCGCGCCTTGACGTTGTGCTCGCGACTACGAGTCCGTCGCGCCATCGGTTCGCCTCCGCGCTTCCGCCGCTCCAGGGACCGAACGCCCCGAGTGAGGGTGGGACCGGTTGTAGACCTCGAGCATGCGCCGGGTCGACACCGCCGTGTACCTCTGCGTGGTCGAGAGCGAAGCGTGCCCCAGCAGCTCCTGGATCGACCGCAGGTCGGCCCCCGCGTTGAGCATGTGCGTCGCGAAGGAGTGCCGCAGGGTGTGCGGCGAGACCCTGCGTCGAAGCGCCGCCTCGCGCAGGCGTCGATCGAGGATCCGACGGACGCTCCGATCCGTCAGCCGACCTCCGTGGGCGTTCAGAAACAAGGCGTCGCGATCCACCGCTCGCCGTGCGATCCGGGGGGCGAGCTCCGCCCTCGCCGCCAGGTACGATCGAAGCGCGACGACGGCCTTCGATCCGACCGGCACGAGGCGCTCCTTT
>JBIOWS010000213.1:0-2996 GCA_044868745.1 Candidatus Polarisedimenticolia bacterium | reverse complement strand
CTCCTGGGTGAGATCGAAGAGGAAGTACGACTGATCCTTGGAGGTGTCGCGTGCCTTCCTCAGACCGAATCGGCCGCTTCCGGGATCGCGCTCCGAGCGAGCGTAGTGACCCGTGGCGACGCGGTCCGCTCCGAAGGCGGCCGCCCTCGCCAGGAGGTGACGGAACTTGGGGCCGCTGTTGCAATGGACGCAAGGGACCGGCGTGCGGCCCCCGCGGTACTCCCTGAGGAAGTCGTCGATGACGTCCCTGCGGAACTCTTCCTCAAGGTTGAGGACATAATAGGGAATCCCGAGTCGATCGGCGACCGCGCGGGCATCATGCAGGTCGCGCGGCGAGCAGCAGCGCCCGTAGAGGGGCCCGCCATCGCGCCGGCGATCGAAGAGCTGCATCGACAAACCGATCACCGCCTCACCGGCCTGCTGCAGGAGGAGCGCCGCCACCGACGAGTCCACGCCGCCGCTCATGGCAACCGCCACCCGGCTCATTCCAGCGCCTCCAGCTCGGGCTCCGTCTCCGTGATGATCAGCATGAGACGCGTCCCTCCGACGCGGAACTCGGCGCGGTTGTCGATCTCAACCTGGGAGATCTTCACGTCGTTCACGAACGTGCCGTTGGTGCTCCCCAGGTCCTTCAGGACCACGCGCGGCCCGTGCACCTCAATGCAGGCGTGCTGGCGGGAGACCTCCGAGTCGTCCAGCGCGAGGTCGGCCTCGCCGCGCCCGATCACGACCCGAGGGCGCTCGACTTGGATGATGCGGCCGCTGTCCTTGCCGTGCAGCACGGCGATGGAGAGGCGCCGGGCCGGTGGCAGAGACAGATCCCCCTCGGGCACCTTGGTGCTCTTGGACAGGAGGTTCGCATCGGCATCGAGGCGGGTCGTCTGGTCGCCCGGATCCGGGGCATTGACCATGATTGAAGCCCGGCAGTTCGGGCAGCGCAGTGTGGCCGACGACCGTCCCGCCAGCTTCGCGACATCGAACTTGTAGCGCTTGCCGCACCCGCCGCAGGTGACGATCATGCGCGCACACGGGCGGGCCCGGCCAGGGCGGCGGCCGACCGGACCCTGCCGACGACCGCGCTGAGTCTGTCGACGAATGCGTCCACCTCGGAGGCGGTCGTGCCGGGTCCGAGGCTGACGCGAATCGATGATCCCGCCGCCTCCCCTAGCCGCATGGCGTCCAGGACGGGAGAGCGCCTTATCGTCCCTGCCGAGCAGGCGGTGCCCGCCGAGACGGCGATCCCTTCGAGATCCAGGGCGATCACCAGCGCCTCCCCGGACACCCCCTCAAAGGCAAGGCTGCTGGTGTTGGGCACCCGTCGGGCCAAGACGGCATTCACGCTGGCCCCGAGGCCACCCGACAAGACGCGGTTTTCGAGTCGGTCGCGCAGGTCGTTCATCCTGTGCGCCTCCTCGCGGAGTCCCCGGACGGCTGCCGCAGCCGCTGCCCCGAAGCCGGCGAGCGCCGCCACATTTTCAGTCCCCGGACGGCGATTGAGCTCCTGCCCACCGCCGCGCAGGTGCGCTTGCAGTACTGTCCCCCGGCGCACGAAGAGGGCTCCGACCCCCTGCGGACCGCCGAACTTATGCGCCGCGATCGACAGCAGGTCGACGTGGAGTTCCTGGACGTCGACCGGGCTCTTGCCGGGGCCCTGGGCCGCGTCGCTGTGGAACAGGATCCCGCGGGCCCGCAGTTCCCGCCCGACCTCAGCCACAGGCTGCAGACTCCCGATCTCGTTGTTGGCCAGCATCAGTGACACGAGGGCCGTGCCTTCCGTGGCAGCCGAGAGGATCGCTTCGGCCGGCACCGTGCCCGATCGATCGGGCGGCACGCGCACCACTTCCAACCCCCGCCCTTCCAGATCGTCCATCACGGCGAGGACCGAGGGATGCTCGATCGCCGATGTGACCAGGCGTCCGCCGGCTCTTGCCCGGAGGGCCGCCCCGAAGATCGCCAAGTTGTTCGATTCCGTCCCGCCGCCCGTCAGCACGATTTCCTCAGGGCGTGCCCCGAGGAGAGCTGCGACCTCCTCCCGGGCGGCTTCGATCACCATGCGGGCGCCGTGACCGAACGCGTGGATGCTCGAGGCGTTGCCGCCGGGACCGTCCAGGTGGCGGATCATCGCCTCGCGCGCCTCGGGGCGCAGCGGGCTGGTGGCGTTGTGATCCAGGTAGATTCGCGTCATGGGAGGCGTGCACGATGTCGCGCGGCGGAACGTAGCACAGGAGCGCGTTTCTTGACAACCTTCCAGAGCGGGTGCTAGATTCCGCCTTTCCGCCTTACGGCCAAATCGTTGGCCGACAACGTGATAGAAAGATTCCGGGGCGATGGGACCGCTGAATCTCAAGGACACTCTCAATCTGCCGCGCACCGACTTCCCGATGAAGGCGGACTTGCCGCACCGGGAGCCGCGCATGCTCGAGAAGTGGGATCGATTGGACGTCTACGGAGCGATCCGCAAGGCGCGCGGCGGGCGCCCTCGGTTCGTCCTCCACGACGGCCCTCCTTACGCCAACGGCAACATCCACCTCGGGCAGGCCCTTAACAAGATCCTCAAGGACGTCGTGGTGAAATCGCGCACCATGCTGGGGTACGACGCCCCGTATCTGCCCGGCTGGGACTGTCACGGCCTGCCGATCGAGCACCAGGTGGACAAGGACCTGGGGAAGAGCAAGACGGGGATGACGCCGCTCCAGATCCGTGCCGCCTGCCGTGCGTACGCCGAGAAGTACATCGACATCCAGCGCCAGGAGTTCCGACGGCTCGGCGTGTTCGGCGAGTGGAGCACTCCCTATCTGACCTTGGACCGGACCTACGAGGGGACGATCGTCGATCAGCTCGGCCGCTTCGCTGAGCGCGGCAACATTTATCGCGACAAGCGCTCGGTCCACTGGTGCCCCCAGTGCGCCACCGCCCTCGCCGAAGCCGAGGTGGAGTACGAGGACCACGTCTCACCCTCCATCTACGTGCGCTTCCCCTACATCGTCCCCAAGGCG
>JBIOWS010000212.1:0-2962 GCA_044868745.1 Candidatus Polarisedimenticolia bacterium | reverse complement strand
GCCATCAACGGCTTCGGGTTGATCCTCGGCGGTGTGGACGAGTGGGCCGCCCGGCTTCCCTCGGCGGTGTCGGCACTCCTGGCTCTGCTCCTCGTCCATCGGTTGGGGACGTGGCTGTACGACCGCCGCACCGGACTCCTCGGGGCGCTCGTCTTCGCGACCTCGCTGCAGATCCTGGAGCGGGCGCGCTGGGCCTCGATCGACATGACGCTCAACCTGTTCGTCCTGTCGGCCATCCTTCTTTTATGGAGGGGACGTACCAGCTCCGAGATCAGTCTCACCTGCAACCGGCTGGCTTGGGTCTCCATGGGCCTCGCGACGCTGGCCAAGGGGCCGGTCGGCCTGGTCCTGCCGATCCTCGCCGTCCTTCCGTGGACTCTCCTGGAGCGGGATTTCAAAGCGGCCCGCCGGATCTTCCTGCCTTCGGGGATCGTCCTCTACCTGGCTGTGACCCTCTCCTGGTTCGGCTTGTTTGCGTACCGACTCGGGTTCGATTTCGCGTGGGGCGTTTTGATACACCAGAATGTCGAGCGTTACGTCGATGCCTGGAACGCCCGGCATCCGATCTGGTTCTACCTGTGGCGCTTCCCAGCCGGCTTCTTCCCCTGGATTTTCTTCCTTCCCGGGGCGATCCCGGAGGCGTTCTCCGTCGCGGAGAAGGAGCGCCGGCAGGCGGCGATTTTTCTCCTGACCTGGATCGTCGCGATCCTCGTTTTCTTCTCCTTCTCCACCGGGAAGCGAGGCGTGTACATCATCCCGCTCTACCCGGCAGCGGCGATCCTGGTGGGGCGCCTCTTGGCCCATGCGTCGGCGGCGGACCGCCGCTTGCGTGGGCCTCTGCGGACGTGGGCCGGGCTCGCTCTTCTCGGCGCGGTCGGCCTACCTGTTTGGGCGGCCCGTCTGCGGCCCGATCTGCTGGCGGCGGCCACGGCGATCGGGGTGCTTCTCTTTGCGGGCGCCCTCGCCGCACTCATCCTGCATCACCACGGTCGGCCCGCCGGCGTGCCGGCCTGCCTGTTTGCCTCGATTCTAGCGTCCACCCTGGTGACGCTGGAGGACGCCGTGCCGTGGATGAACCGCCATGCGAACATTCGAGGCTGTGCGGAAGAAGTGCGCGATCACCTGCGGGGGGGGATCCCGTTCGGGACGACCGAGCAGAAGCGCGAGGCCTGGGTGTTCTACACGGGCCGGAAGGCCGAGGTGATGAACACCCGCGAGGCCCTCCTGCATTACGTCTCGCAGGACGGCCCGCATGATCTCCTGATCGAAGATGAGAAGCTGCGAGACCTGGGCGGCTTGCCCGACGGGTTCGCGGAGATCCTGACCTGCCGGGTCGGGGATCAGGGCTTTCATCTTTACCGCCGCGGACCGGCCCCTGGCCCCGGTCGGGCGCCATGAGGCTCCGCGGAGTACTCGCCGGGGCTGGCCTCGGTAGCCTCCTGGTGTCGATCCTCTGGCTCACGGGGACAGTACAGCCGCCCGAAGCCTTGACCCGGAAGGTGGCCGCGTTCAGCGCAGTCTTCCCCGGGCCGCTCGGGATGGCGGAGGTGGGACGGATCCCCTGCCCCCCGCTGCAGCGGCTGCGCCTCTACGTCGTCTGCACCCAGGGGTGTGAAGACGTCTGGCGGATCGTCGGCGTTCGGGGCCTGTGGCCGGAGAACTACGCCAACCTGGGCCGCCTCCCGCCCGAGCCGGCAGGGGAGGCGCGCCGGCGCTTCAACCTCGCGGTGGCGCGGGAAGGGCTGCGCCTCGATCCCGACGAGGCGCGGGAGATGGTCGGCTGCTACCTGCGCCTCGACGGCCTCCACCCCGGCCTCGTCCTGGGAGATGCCGACCTGCCGGCGGTCGACAACGCGCGCCACAGCGAGGAGAAGATGCGGGCCTTGGCCGAGAGCCTCTACAGCCCGGAGAACCTGTCCAAGATCACCCTGGCGGAAATCGAAACGGGCTTCGAGGCCCGCTTTCTGTACTGGGACACGACCCGCCCTGGCCGGCCAGTCGTCGAGTTCGACCTGAAGCTCGCCCGCGACGGCCGCCTGATCACCTTGCGTCAAAGGGACGTTTCCGGCGCCGAAGCGGGTCCGGAGGTGGGACTTGACCGGGAACAGTGACGGTCGTATCGAGCCGAGCGACGACCCACCGACTCTCTGTTGACCACGCAGGGGCATCCGGTACAATCGGTCGTCGCGTGGCAGGTCGCTTCATCAGAGAGTCGGGATGAATAATCCGTCCATCGCTGTCTCCAGGCGGTTTCCGGCCGGCGCTTGACGTGTCCTATCGGATCCTGATCCTCCAGACGCTGGGCAGGGCCGACCTCTTCAGTCCGAACAATGCACTGCTGACGCTGGCGCGCCACCTGGACCGCGGCCGATACGAGATGACAGTGGCGGTGCCCCGCGAAGGGGCGTTCACCGATGCGCTCGGGAGAGAAGGCGTGCGGATCGCCCGCGTGCCGGGGCTCGGCACATACCGGCGTCACGATGCTCCCTGGCGGTTGCCGTTGGTGGCGATCCGGGCGGCCAGCGTGGCGAACCGGGAGGCGGCGCGGTTGATCGTCGCCAACCACGCCGAACTGGGCCCTTTCGCCTGGGCGGCGGCGCGGCTGAACCGCATCCCATGGGTCTGCATGCTCCGGCAGGCCGACCGCTCGCCGCGTTACTTCAGGAAATATCGCGTCAAGCGCGCCGATGCTGTGGGAGCGGTCAGCGAGGCGGCCCTGACGGGGTATCGCGCCTATCTGGCGTCCGAAGGGATCGAGGCGGGCCCGATCGAGGCGATCCCGACGGGGCTCGATCCGAAAGTAGGAGGCGAAGCACCGAGCGGGAAGGAGGTCCGTTCTGCGCTCGGCTGGGGCACCTCGGATCGAGTCATCGGGATGGTCGGACTGCGGGAGGTCAAGCGCCCCGAGGTGCTCGTTCGGATTCTGGGCAGGCTGATCGTCCGGGATGCATCCGCCCGCTGC
>JBIOWS010000211.1:0-2118 GCA_044868745.1 Candidatus Polarisedimenticolia bacterium | reverse complement strand
CTCGGAGGCGGTCGTCGTGGTGGCCTCCAGGCGCGATCAGCTCGACAAGATCCTCCAGATCAAAGGCCGGCTCGCGGCGCTACGGGAGATCATCGTGATGGACTGCGAGGCATCGGTTGCTGCGGGGACGCGGACTTGGCGGCAGGTGCTCGAGAGCGGGGCGGAGGAAGCCGCCGCGCACCCGGGGAGGTTCGACGTCATGGCGGCGTCGGTGACGCCGGACGATCTCGCCAGCATCATTTACACCTCGGGCACGACCGGTCCTCCCAAAGGGGTCATGGTGACCCACGGCAACTTCGTGCACAACATCGGAGCCTGCTGCGAGGCCGTGCCGTTCCGGAACGACGACCTGTGCCTGTCGGTTCTGCCGTTGTCGCACGTGTATGAGAGGCTGGTCGAATTCTGCTACCTGTACCGGGGGGCCGGCATCGCCTACGCCGAGTCGATCGAGGCGCTGCCGGAGAACCTCCTTCAGGTTCGCCCGACGATCGTCGCCTGTGTGCCGCGCTTGTTCGAAAAGATGTACTGGAGGGTCATGGACCGCGCCGCCGCCCTCTCGGGAGTGCGCCGGTGGATCTTCGTCTGGGCGATGGAGGCCGCACGGCGCTATGCCGCGGCCTGCGGCCCTACCCGCAAGCCCGGAGCCTGGGTGCGCGCGGAACACCGCCTGGCCGACCGCCTCGTCTACCGGGCGCTCCGGGAGCGGCTGGGCGGGCGGTTGCGCTTCTTCGTCTCGGGGGCGGCCCCGCTGTCGCGCGAGATCGCCGAGTTCTTCTATGGCGCCGGGATCGTGATCCTGGAAGGGTACGGACTGACCGAGACGGCCACCGTCGTCGCCGTGAATCGTCCCGGCAGTGTCTGCTTCGGGAGCGTCGGGCGGCCTGTCGAAGGGGTCGAGGTGAAGATCGCCGAGGACGGGGAGATCCTGACCAGGAGTCCGTCGGTGATGAAGGGCTACTTCAAGAACGAGCAGGCCACGCGCGAGGTGATGAAGGACGGCTGGCTCTGCACCGGCGACATCGGGCGCCTCGATGAGCATGGCTGCCTGGTGATCACCGACCGGAAGAAGGAGATCCTGAAGACCTCCGGCGGCAAGATGGTCGCCCCGCAACCGATCGAGAATCTCCTCAAGAACGACCCCTTCATCGCGCAGGCGGTCGTCGTGGGGGACCGGCGCCGGTACGTCGCGGCTCTGATCGTTCCCAGCTTCGAGAAGGTCGTGGAGTACGCGGCGCGCAATGGGCTCCCTTCCTCGGACCCCCGCGAGCTGACGCGCCGCCCCGAGATCGTAGACCTGATCGCGCGGAGAGTTGCCGGGATCAACCAGCGGCTCGCGAGATTCGAACAGATCAAGAAGTTCCGGCTGTTGGATCGGGAGTTCAGCCTCGAGACGGGGGAGATCACTCCGACCTTGAAGTACCGTCGCAAGGTGATCGAGCAGAAATACCGCGATCTGATCGAGGAGATGTACGCGGAACCGTTCTCCGTGCCGGAACCGGAGGATGACGCACCCGCCGCCGCTCAGGCGAGCGCCGAGCGCTGAGGGACGCGGGCGGTCCTAGCCGACGGCCTCCAGGGCCGCGTCGAGGATCGCGACGGCCTTGTCCACGTCGGCCTCGCGCGCCACGAGCGGAGGCGACAGCCGGATCGTCGAGCTGCCGCAGGGGAGCGTCAGCAGTCCGCGTTCGAAGGCCTCCGCGATCACATCGTGCCTTTGCCGGGGTGCCGGCTCCCGGGTGGCGGGATCCCTCACGATCTCGACACCCACCATGAGGCCGAGCCCGCGCACGTCGCCGATCAGCCGCCTCTTCTTCTGCAACCGCTTCAAAGATTCGATCAGGCGCTCCCCCGTGGCGCGGGCGTTCTCGACCAGGCCGTCCTGGAGCAGGTGCAGCGTCGCGAGCGCCGCGGCGCAGGAGACCGGATTCCCTCCGAACGTCGATCCGTGCCCGCCGTCGTTCCAGCGCATCACCTCGTCCCTGGCGATGACGGCGGAGAGCGGCATCCCCGAGGCGATCCCCTTGGCCAGGATGATCATGTCGGGTTCGATGCCGTAGTGCTCCAGGGCGAACATCCGCCCGGTGCGCCCCATGCCGCTCTGCACCTCGTCCGCGATGA